>JAOZKZ010000272.1 GCA_029935075.1 Campylobacterales bacterium | reverse complement strand
CAGAGCTGATAACCCTCTCTAAAAATCGTTTTGCTGTTTTACCATCAGCAATGATGAGGATTTTTTTCATTTAGTATCTGCCTTGATACAGTCACATCCCTCAATTTTATGTGAGCTCAGAGGCTTATTTTTAGAATCTACCAAAGAGATAAAACATGCTCCATTTTTCAGGTGCAATAAAAATATTTTATTTCCACCTTCATAACCTTGCATGGGATTTTCACTCAACGAAGTAATTTTTTGATTTGTGATATACAAATGAGACTCTTTAGTAAATGCATCCTTTGAGATTTTTATCGAAGATACATCAAGTATCGTTTTTATCGTATGTTCTAAAGTTTTTTGGCATGATAGAGTTTTATCTACAATGATAGCAAACTGTGCAGGCTCAATTATTTTTGGTTGTGCAGAATAAGCAAAGATAGTATTTAAACCTATGACTAAAAAGGCAAAAACTTTTTTAATAAATTCCATACATCTTCCTAAATCCAGTTAATACATCTTTAGTTTTGTAAGCCTTGAAGGATCGGCTAATAGTTTTGCATCGGCTATTTTGGATATAAAACAGAGCCGTAGAGAGTGAATCTTCAGATTGGTCTCCAAAGTTTTTAGTGATATCATCTGAACTTTGACACATAGGAGCTAACCCATCAACAAAATCTCCCACACCATCCCCATTGACGCTGCCAAACTGAACAGGCAAAATAATTTTTTCACAAAACTCTGAACCTATCATACCATAGGGTTTTCCACATGTTGAGCTCCCTACTTGAATCACATCAACACTATTTGAACTCGCTCTAAAAGCATTGATAACAAGTTCACTCGCTGAACAGCTGTATTTTGTGGTTATTATAAAAACACGAGAGAGATTTAGTGCATGTTCAGGTGCTTTTCCAAAATACTCGACTTCATTATATTGTGAATACTTTTGATTAAATTGCATTTGATTAAAGATTGTACCTTCAACTCGATTACCACCAATCAATGAGGAGAGATAATTAGCGATATAAACATATCCTCCACCATTATAACGAAGATCCAACACAAGCTCTGTGATACCTTGCTCTTTAAAATATTTAAAACTCTCTTCAAGCTCTTTTTGTGAAGTTCCGATAAAAGATTGAAAGACTAAATAACCTGTTTTTATACCATTTTGAGCTATGATACTTCGGTGTAAAACTGTTTTTATATCATACTCTTTTTTAGAAATTGTAAGCTCTCTTGTATCAACAAGCTGTAGCTTCATGGTGAGATTATCTTCATCCTCTATAAAATATTTTTTATGCAATATTTCACTATTGTAAAAATCAAAAATTTTAATTCCATCAATTGACGCTATCATATCGCCTCTTTTCAAACCTACTTTATCAGCAGGAGAATCAGGATAGACTAAAACTGGAGTGATAAACATTGTAGTATTGTTATCCCCCATCATATAAATAGGATCAAAACCAAAACCAATACTAATACCAGCTTCAAAAAAATCATCATGGTCTTCTATGGTCATAATATGGCTAAATCTATCTTTTGGGTGTTTCAAGGTTTTTAATAGAGCTTCTTCATCTTTATGTGCAGATATGTTTTGCTCACTTAAAACGGGAGTTTCATCTGCCCAAAGATAACTATCATGCATCACCTCATAAACAAACTGTTTTTTGCCCTCAGCCGTACAATCAGTAGGTTGTTTTACATCACCTATCGTACGATTACTACTACCACATGAAAGAAAGAGTAAAGCTACTAATATAGGAATTATATATTTCAAAATTTTAATCCAACCTTATTTCAACTGATTTTTGATGTGCATCTAAACCCTCAGTTTTTGCCAACAAAGCACAAGCTTCTCCTATCTCATCCATACCTTTACGGCTCATACTAATGATAGAAGTTTTTTTCATAAAATTCTCAACCCCCAAAGGAGAAAAAAACTTTGCAGTCCCTCCAGTTGGAAGTGTATGATTTGGTCCTGCGATATAATCCCCTATCGGTTCAGGAGTTAAAGAACCCATAAAAATTGCTCCAGCATGTTTTATGTATGGTAATAAATCAAAAGGATTCTCCACCATAAGCTCTAAATGTTCAGGTGCTATCTCGTTCATCAAAGAACAAGCTTCATCCAAATCACATACCACGATAATCGCCCCTCTATTTTCAATAGAAGCAGTCGCAATATCTTTTCTATCAAGATTTTCAAGTGCTTTATAAACTTCATCTTTTGTAGCATTTGCAATCTTTTTTGAAGTGGTTATCAAAATTGAACTTGCCATCTCATCGTGTTCTGCTTGACTCAACAAATCAAGTGCTAAAAATTCAGGATTTGCTTCTTCATCTGCAATAATTCCAATCTCACTAGGTCCTGCAATCATGTCGATATTTACCTCTCCAAAAACCATCTTTTTGGCAGTAGCTACAAAGATATTTCCCGGTCCCGTGATAACATCTACTTTTGGAATACTCTCAGTCCCATAAGCTAAAGCTCCAATCGCACTTGCTCCCCCTACTTTGAAAGCTAATTCTATTTTACACAGATGCATGGCTGCCAAAAGAAGTTCGTTGATTTCTCCATCAGGTGCAGGAGTACAAACTACAATCTCTTTGACTCCCGCTACAAGTGCTGGAATTGA
>JAOZKZ010000271.1 GCA_029935075.1 Campylobacterales bacterium | reverse complement strand
AAAGAGGTGTTAAAAATTGTTCGCAATATTTTAAAAAGTTTTATCTGATTTGCGTCTAGGTTGATAATCTGCATGTACTCTTTATCATAAGAGCGATGTGTTACGATAAAATTTGTGGTTAAACTCCCCTCTCCCGTATTGATAGGAAAATTACCTTTAAAAGCCCCAATTGCAAATGCTTGTGTCCCTTCTGGAGAGATAGAGCCATCACTCATACCACTTCTAGAAATAATTGATTTTGAGATAAATGGTTTTTCTCGATTCTTACCAAATGTAACGCTAAAAGTTTTATCTACCTCTGAGTCATTCAATGGAGCAAAAGCATGACGGAGCATAAATTTTGGATTTTTTTGAGGATTGCTTGGAGAAAACGAGGTATAAGTTGAAAAATTTCGAGCAGCTTTATAAACCCACTCAATCTTATCACGAGAATCAAAAACATCTTCATCCCCAAAATATTGACGAAACGGTTCACGAACTGCTTCGAGGAAATAGCGAAGTCTTCCGATGATAGGATAGTTTATGAGTAAGCCATGGCTTCTTTGGACAAAACGGTCATAGAAAAACCAAGCTAGTAAAACAATGATAATGGATAGTAATATTTCAAACATGTTTAATCCTCTTTTACTTTAAAAGTCCTTCACACAGCGAACATTGTGAGATTTTGAACTATTTGTTTCAGACACATCATGTCCCGTAGTAAAGTCAATCATATACCGTATCTTTGTATCACTTTTATTATCTGTGGTTGATGACCAGAATTTTTCATTTGCTGTATAAACAAATGAAGATTCAAATGCAGGATGTATTTTTTCTGGATCTACAATAGAGAAAAGTTCGTGAATGTTTGGTAGTCTCCACTCTGAACCTAACCATGCACAATAATCTAACGCACCTTCCCATGTTGCAGTAGTGGAGTTAGCCTCTTCACCATCATGCCATATTAATTTATGCATATTGTCTATTACATTACTAATCGCATCATCTCTTGTGATGTTAAATTTTATTTGATTTCCTCTGACACAACGTACATTATGAGTTGGAGAGGTGAACAGGAATTCAAAATTTTCAGTTGCATTGTCAAATTTAACAAAAGAAGCAGTATATAATGCAGAATTTTTATCAGAAGTCCAGTATTTTGCATTAGTTTTATTTTCAAAAGGCAAGTCAAGCGTAACTGTACTATCTTTTTTTGCCAAGTAATAGAGTGTCTGAATTTCTGGCAATCTCCAATCATGAAACCCTCCCAATATAGAAGATTCACAATAAGTCATAGCATCTGCCCATGTTAGTGTCATGTTTGAAGCGTTTGCGTCATCATGCCACATGAGTCCTGTTGCACTATCATTAACGATAGCTGTTTCACTATTTCTACTAAAAATACTAGCCACACCTTTTTTTAATTCCCCATCATCTTCTGCTGAATAACTTTCTATTTGTCCCGTTACTGGAAGTAGTTGTACTTCATCTCCTGAACGAAGATTGTTTTCATACCAAACAAACTTTTTATCAGTTCCTTGTAATGCAATAGCAAAATCAAGGTCTCCATCATTATCCAAATCATTCAAATGTAAAGTTGAAGGTTTATTGGTAGTGTCAATTGGTACTTTTGTAAGATTTCCCAAACCATCATTTTTATACCAACCAATTTCACCAGTTGTAGATGCCGAATAAAGTAAATCAATATCTCCATCATTATCAATATCTCCACTCTCTATAGAAGCAAATTCAGTAGCTGGAGCATCAGATAAAAAACGAGGTGCAAATGTACCATTTTGATTGTTTAGAAACCAATGAAGCTTTCCTTCTTGTGCTGGTGCAGCTACAATATCAAGATATCCATCTTGATTTAAATCTGTAACGTTAACACTATAGACTTGAGGTATTGATACCGTTAAATTATGTTCAGTAAAATTTTCATCGCCATCATTTTCATACCATGCAACTACTCCATCTCCATAGTGAGCAGCTACAAGATCAATGTCACCATCTTTATCAATATCTGCAGGAAGTACTGTTTTGATATGTTTTCTTCCACTGATGACAATATGTTCAGTAAAATTTTGAGTACCGTTATTTTCATACCATGCAATAGCACCATTATTATTTGAATCACTCCAAGCACCTGCTAAAATATCTATATCACCATCTTTATCTAAATCTGTTGCATTTACATAGGCAACATCACTGAGACTTGTTGTTATCGGATTTTGATTATTGGCAAAATCCTCTGCTCCATCATTTTTATACCATACTAGTAAAGGGGCACTATAGGAACCTGTTATAACATCCATATTTCCATCTCTATTTATATCAATTGCAAAGATGGTTTCTGTCCAATCATTGTTGGCATTTATGAGTGGTTGTGTGGTATCAAATGTTTTATCTTTACTATTTTTAAACCAAGCGTTATCTTTAGTTCCAGCATCAGCTGTCAACACATCTATAAAACCGTCACCATTAAGATCTGTAGTATAAACATCTTCAGGTTTATTCATACCATCAAGTATTAGATTTTGTGTAAATGATATTGTTACTGGTATAGGAGTAACCACAACGCTAAGACTATCAATAGCTGTAGCATTTTTATCATCAGTGACGATAAGCGTGATAGTATAGTTTCTCTCT
>JAOZKZ010000093.1 GCA_029935075.1 Campylobacterales bacterium | reverse complement strand
AAAACCTATTGATAGTATGATTTTTAAAACTCGTATTCACTCCATACTTAAAAATAGACAAGATCATTTTATGGGTGGTTCACTTTTTGAGAATATGATAGACAGCAAGATAAATGAAGCAAAAGAGTTTTTAAAAATTTATAAAAGTTTTCTTGATATCGACCAAAATCTTCTTTTTGTCTATGATAAAAGAGGAAACCAAATCGTAGAATCCAATAAAAATTTTACAAAGTTTTTTGGTGAAAATAGACTTTTTAATAGAATTGCATCAAACCCAAGACTTTTAAAAAGATTTGTTCCCCCTGTTGGTGATCCAAACTATCTTAATAGCCATCATGTGGCTACATGGTTAGATCTTATAACCAGTGCGTCAGATTTTAATTTTCTTGTAACACTTAAAAATAAATCTAAATCATATAGTTTCAGTGTTTTGGTCAATAAAATGAAACTCTTTGGAAAAGATATGTATATCGTGAAACTTTCAAATCATATTTTGGATATTCCAAGTGTTAAAAATATAAAGTTTCAAGAACAGAAAATCAACTCTTCTCTATCTTCACTTCAAAAAAGCTTGAATGCATTAGAATCAAGTGATGAAAAAGTTGAAATTGAGCATGATATCAAAGTACTGTTAGATGCACTAGATATCTCTTGTGCATACTTTGAGAGACATTCAAAACATAGAAGTGATGAGATAAATGTGCATTTTGTTATCGCAACAATTTTAAAAGATAACGCACATGAGATAGAAGCGACACTTAATCTAGCACAAGTGAATAAAGATTATAAATCTGATCATGATATTTTATATGCGAAGATTTCTCCAAATGCTCTTAGTGATTTAGTGAGAGGCATATTAGCAAGTTATCATGATACTAAAAATTTAAAAGTTGATGTAAAGCTTTATCAATTAAAAGAGAATTTGAAAATTGAGATAATTACCACTAGAGAGAATGAAAAATATAGTGGTAGCACTTTGATAAATAAGTTGTTTAAAAAAGCACACGAAGAAGAGATGGGAGAAAAAACTACGCAGGAAGTTGCTCCAAAACATGTTCAAAATGCACTAAGTGTGATGAAAGCAGATATGAAAACATATTTTAGAAGTGGACAAAATATTTTCTTGATTACGATACCTCTTACATAGTTAAAATGGGTAAATCCCATTTTACTACTTAAATTTCACTATTTTTTACATTTTATGCTTTTTATTATAAAAAATTTCATATAATGGCACTTTAGTTTAAGATTTTTAACTTTTAAGGCTGTAGTAATTCTATGAAAACTTTCAATATTCGATTTAGAAGTGATGAAAAACTTAGAGATTATATCTATGAACATCAGATAATAGACTCTAGTGATGTTTTGATTCAAGTTTTTACACATCAAAAAAAGCATGATGAAATTCAAAAAATTACAGATGTGATACGTCAGCTTCTTCCAAGTGCAACACTTATCGGAACAACAACTGATGGTGAGATAATCGAGGGTAGAATTCTCACTGCAAATACAGTAGTATCCATTTCAGTCTTTGAACACTCCTCTCTTAAATCAACTTTTTTGGAACCTAAGTCGGATAGTTTTGAATCAGGTGTCTCTTTAGCAAATGAGATTATTCAAGATGATACTAAAGCTATCATTTTGTTCGCATCTTCTGACAATATTGATGCATATGAAATTTTAAATGGCATTAAATCAGTGAAACAAGATATTAAAATTTCTGGTGGACTTTGTGGTGATGGTGGAAAATTTGATGGCGGGTCTGTATTTTCATGTGAGCAAATCTCTCAAAATGGTATTACAGCAGTGAGTTTAAATGGAGAAAAGCTCAATGCCGCAAATAGATACACTTCAGAGTGGGAGCCAGTTGGGCGTGCTTTTAAAATTACAAAATCAAAAAAGAATAGAATTTTCACGGTTGATAAAATGTCTGTATATGACTTGTATGAAAAGTACTTAGGTCCAGAGATTGCTACAAAATTGCCGCTTAGTGGTTTACAGTTTCCTTTTGTCTTTAAAGACCCTATCAATGGTTCATATATCGCAAGATCAGTGCGTTCAAACCCAGGAGATGGATCTTTAACTTTTGCTACTAAAATGGATGAAAATCAGAGTATTCATATCGCTTTTGGAAATGCTGACAAGATGTTTAAAAATACACAAAACCTTATCAAAGATGTAGCCAAAAATGCACCGATAGAGTCACTTTTTATCTATGCTTCAGGAGGCAGGCGGAGATTTTTACAAAGTATTGCTCATGCTGAGATTGAGCCTTATAAGATGTTAGGGGCAAATTGTGGTTATTATGGATATGGTGAGTTTTTTGCAGATGAGAAAAAAACACTATTTTTAAATCAAAGTATGACATTTTTAGCCCTTAGTGAATCGCAACAAAAATTAGATACTACGCTTCATTTTAAAGCACACTATAAAAAATTTGATATGAATTTAGAGACTACAAGGGCGTTAACCAATATCGCTAAAGTTTCATCACAAGAGCTTCAAGAGTTAAATCAAAAGCTTGAACTTCGCGTCAAAGAAGAGGTTCAAAAAAGCCGTGATAAAGACTCTATCATGATTCATAACTCAAAGCTGGCTCAAATGGGAGAGATGATGAGCATGATTGCACATCAGTGGAGACAACCACTCAGTGCTATAAGTGCAGCTTCCACAGGATTACAAGTAAAGATAGAGCTTGATAAGTATGATGAGAAACTTTTTCTTAATACCTTGGAAAAAATTGAAGAGTATGTCTATCATCTTTCAAATACAATAGATGATTTTGCTGGCTTCTTTAAACCCTCCAAGAAAAAAGAGGATACTACACTAGAGCGACTTACAGATAAAGCACTCTTTATTATCTCCTCTTCATTTGTAAAAAATAGCATTGAAGTTATAACAAATCATCAAAAAGATGTTGGTTTAAACACGTACTCCAATGAGGTGATACAAGTGTTGATAAACCTTCTCAAAAATGCTGAAAATATCATACTTAAACGCAAAATTGAAGACCCAGAAATTATCATTAACAGTTTTGAAAAAAATGGTAAAAAAATTATTGAAATTATTGATAATGCTGGCGGTATTGATGAGGCGATTATAGATAAAATTTTTGAATCATACTTTACTACCAAAGATAAAGAAGACTCCACGGGATTGGGGCTTTATATGTCAAAGTTTATTATTGAGGACAGCTGTAAAGGAAAACTCAAGGCGGAAAATACCTCTGATGGTGCTAAGTTTACTATTACACTAGACTAACACAATTTTTTCACGCTTGTATGTTAATATTTGCTTTTTGTTAGCAAACAAAAGATATAGTTATGACTTAAAATTAAAGGAAATAGATGAAAAAATATTTAATAGGTTCAATGGTAGCGATATCATTATTAGCAACAACAGTGAGTGCAAAAACTTTTGCAACGGTAAATGGTAGTAATATTACAGAGCGAGAAATAGGTGCAATTTTACAGGTAATTCCAGGTGCAAATTTTGCACAAATGACAAAAGAGCAAAAAACTAAGATTATAGACCAAGCAATTGAGAAGAAACTTTTAGGTGAAAAAGCACTAAAGGCTGGCATGGAAAAAGAGCCAGAGTTCCAAGAAGCACTTAAAAGTGTAAAAAGAGATTTAGCACTTGAATTGTGGATGAAAAAACAGTTTGAAGGTATTAAACTTACAGATTCAGAAATGAAAGATTTTTATAACAGTAATAAAGCTATGTTTCAAAAACCAGAAACCGCTAAAGCAAAACATATCTTGTTAAAAACAGAAGCAGATGCAAAAGCGGTAATTAAAAGTCTCAAAGGTGGGGCAAAATTTGAAGATTTAGCAAAAACAAAATCAACAGGTCCTAGTGGCCCAAATGGTGGAGATCTTGGTTGGTTTGATAAAAAGAGAATGGTAAAAGAGTTTAGTGATGCAGCGTTTGCTCTAAAAAAAGGAAAATATACAAAAAAACCAGTTAAAACTCAGTTTGGTTACCATGTAATTTTACTAGAAGATAAAAAAGCAGCAGGTAATGTTTCCCTTGAAGAAGCAAAACCAAGTATCCAGCAGAGTTTGAAAGTTAAAAAGTTCCAAGAGAACATGAAGAAATTGACTAAAAAATTAAGAAGTAGTGCCGATATATCTATTAAATAACAAAAGGTAATGTAATGGGCGAAAAAATCTTAGATTCAATTAGTGCTGGTGTTGTAACAGGCGATGATATGCAGAAGTTATTTGCAATCGCTAAAAAAGAGGGATTTGCAATCCCTGCTGTAAATGTTGTAGGAACAAGTTCTGTAAATCCAGTTCTTGAAGCAGCAAAGGAAGTAAACTCTCCAATTATCATCCAATTTTCAAATGGTGGAGCTGCTTTTTATGCAGGAAAATCACTCTCAAACGAAAATGAAAAAGCTGCAATTTTAGGTGCTGTTAGTGGTGCACAACATGTACATACTATGGCACAAGCTTACGGTGTACCTGTTATCTTGCACACCGATCATGCGGCTAAAAAACTCCTTCCATGGATAGATGGTCTTTTAGAAGCTAGTGAAGCACATTTTAAAGTGCATGGTACGCCTCTTTATAGTTCTCACATGTTAGATCTTTCAGAAGAGCCATTAGAGGAAAATCTCTCTATTTGTGAAGAGTATCTAAAGAGAATGAGTAAAATTGGAATGACACTTGAAATTGAGCTTGGAATCACTGGTGGAGAAGAAGATGGTGTTGATAACTCTGGAGTTGATAGTGCACTTTTATATACGCAACCTGAAGAGGTAGCTGAAGCTTATGAAAGATTAAGTGCGATTAGTGATATGTTCACTATTGCAGCCTCTTTTGGAAATGTACATGGTGTTTATAAACCGGGGAATGTTTCACTACAGCCAAAAATCTTAGATAATTCACAAAAATATATCCAAGAGAAATTTAACACAGATGAAAAACCTGTTGATTTTGTTTTTCATGGTGGAAGTGGATCTACGCTTGAAGAGATTAGAGAAGCAATCGACTATGGTGTGATAAAGATGAACATCGATACAGATACACAATGGGCATTTTGGGATGGTGTGAGAGCTTACGAGGCAAAAAATAGAGGCTTTTTACAAGGACAAATTGGAAATCCAAATGGAGATGACAAGCCAAACAAGAGCCATTATGATCCAAGAAAATGGCTTAGAGAAGGTGAGAAATCATTAGTTAAAAGATTAAAACAAGCTTTTAGTGATTTAAACTGTATTGATAGAAATTAAAAAAAGTCCTGTCCAAAAGATAATATTTAGAGATAAAAACTACTTAATTAAGAGAGACGATTTGCTTGACAGTCGTTTCTCTGGAAACAAAGCACGAAAACTACACTACTTTTTAAACTATGATTTTAACAACTTCACAAAAATTATTTCTCACGGCTCTGCTCAATCAAATGCCATGTATTCACTCTCGGAGTTAGCAAAAATTAAAGGTGTAGGTTTTGAGTATTATGTTGACCATATCGCAGAGTATCTAAAACAAAACCCACATGGTAATTATAAACATGCACTAGAAAATGGTATGAAGATACAGGAGAAGCATTTCCCAAAAAACCTTAAAGATGAGGAGCTTTTTATACCAGAAGGTGGACATTTTGTTGAGGCGGAGTTTGGGTTAAAGATCTTAGCAGATGAGTTAAAAGAGATTGATGCAGATATCTTTTTGCCTTCGGGTACGGGTACAACTGCACTTTTTTTGCAAAAACATTTGAAACAAAAAGTCTATACATGTGCATGTGTAGGTGATGAAACCTATCTTAAAAAACAGTTTTTAGAGCTTGAATCGGATGAAAAATACCATCCAAGTATTTTAACACTTGATAAAAAGTACCATTTTGGAAAGCTTTATAGAGAATTTTTTGAAATTTGGATAGAATTAAAAAACGAAACCAAGATTGAGTTTGACCTGTTGTATGACCCACAGGGGTGGATGACTTTGTTAAAACATCAATCAAAATTTAAAAAAGAGATACTCTATATCCATCAAGGGGGCTTGATTGGAAATGAGAGTATGCTTTTAAGATACAAGAGGAAATTTAGTGAAGTTAATAGATAGTAGTGATGCAACATTTTCACAAGAGTTTAAGACTCTTTTACAAAGAGGAAAGATGGACATGCAGAGTGTTGAATCTGTAGTTGAAAATATCATAAATGAGATAAAAACTGATGGAGACAAAGCTTTAAAAAATCATATCAAAAAGTTTGACAGTTGGGATGTAAATAATAATTTACAGATTGATTGTAGTGATATGAAAAAAGCCTATGAAAATATTGATGATAAGTTAAAAAATGCTCTGCATTTAGCCTATGATAGAATTTATGCATTTCACCAAAAACAGCTTCCAAAATCTTGGATGGACTTTGAAGACAATGGAATTGTACTTGGTCAAAAAGTAAGTGCCGTTGATAGGGCAGGGCTTTATATCCCAGGAGGAAAAGCTGCATATCCTAGCTCAATGCTTATGAACGCAATTCCAGCACTTGTGGCAGGAGTAAAAGAAATTGTTGTTTGTACTCCTGCACCTGATGGAGAAATCAACGAACTTTTACTAGCTGCTATGCATTTGTGTAAAATAGAGTATGCATACAAAGTAGGGGGAGCTAGTGCGATAGGTGCTATGGCTTATGGGACTGAGAGCATACCAAAGGTTGATGTTATCACGGGACCGGGAAATATATTTGTAGCGACTGCTAAAAAGATGGTTTTTGGTGAGGTAAATATCGACATGATAGCTGGGCCTAGTGAGATTGGAATAATTGCTGATGAATTTTCTAAACCTTCATTTTTAGCACTTGATCTTTTGAGCCAAGCAGAACATGATGAGATGGCAAGTTCAATTTTGATAACGACTTCAAAAGAGATTGCAGATAGTACAAGAGATGAAGTTTATAAAGCCCTTGAAAAGCTTGATAGAAAAGATATTGCTACCACTTCCATTGAAAATAGAGGGGCAATTATCGTTGTGAAAGATTTGGATGAAGCTTGTTCTTTGATGAATGAAATCGCACCTGAACATTTAGAACTTATGGTTGAAAATCCTTTTGATTTATTACCATACATAAAACATGCAGGGGCTATTTTTATGGGTTCTTTAACTCCTGAACCAATTGGAGATTATATCGCAGGACCAAATCATACACTTCCAACTGGAGGGACTGCAAAGTTTTTCTCTCCCCTAGGAGTTGAGAATTTTATGAAAAAAACTTCTATCATTAGTATGAGTCGTAAAGGTATGGATGAGATAGGAGAAGCTTGTGCATTGTTGGCAAAAACGGAAGGTTTAGATGCACACCAAAAATCAGTTGAAGTGAGGCTAAAATGAAAAAGTTATTAATACTAGCAGTTATACTCTTTTTATCTGTTTCTTGCAATAATAATAAAACACCCATGACAGGCTTGTTTGGTGTTAAACCTCCAACAGAGTGTACTGCTGAATCAAAAATGCAATTTGTATATGACATTATGCATGATAGTTATTTGTGGGCAGATGAGACAAAAGATTTAACACAAGCACAAATTTTTGCACATGGTAATGAAGCTACACTTTTAAATGCTCTGCGTCATAAAAAAGATCGTTTTAGTTATATTCAAGATGCAAAAGGTCATGATGATTATTTTGAAAAAGGAAAAACAAAATCTTTTGGTTTTACACCTACTGTTGATGAAGATGAGAATGGTACATTTAATTATCTTGCTATTGGTTTTGTTTTCCCAGATTCACCTATGGATGTAGCTGGTATAAAGCGAGGTGACCATATCTTAGGAATTGATGGATTTGATTCTTTAACGATACTGAGAAGTGACATGTTGCAAGATCGTTATTTTGGTGGAGGAAGTGAGGATTTAACTGCTTTGTTTGAGTTACAAGATAGAAATATAACAGTAACTAGAGATGATTTTATTATCAAAGCTGTATCAAATTATAAGATTATGGATGTAAATGGTACAAAAGTAGCCTATCTTCACTTTAAAACTTTTATAGCTACTTCCAATGATGCTTTAGATAATGCTTTTGCCTACTTTAAAGAGCAGGGTATTGATGAGCTTGTACTAGACCTTCGTTATAATGGAGGAGGGTATGTTTATGTGGCAAATCATCTTGCAGCTCTTATAGGTGGAAAACATGTAGCCCAAAGAGTTTTTGAATATACACTTTTTAATGCTAAATATAGAGAATTTGACCATGTTGTGAATTTTGAAAAACGTCCAGCTTTGGCACTTGATATGAAACGAGTTTTTATTTTAGCAGATAATTCAAGTGCATCTGCTAGTGAAGTAGTGATTAATGCGTTAAGTGCTAAAGATAATGAGGTTGAAGTAGTTCAGATAGGAACACCAACTAGGGGTAAACCATATGGTATGATTGGTGGAGAGTATTGTAGTAGTTATATCCTTCCTATACAAAACAAAGGTGTTAATGCTGATGGTTTTGGAGATTATGATGAGGGGTTGATACCAAAATGTAAAAGTTATAACAATATAGATTTTGCCTTGGGAAATATTGCTGAAAACTCATTTTCAGATGCACTTTATTATATAAAAAATGGTATTTGTAAAGAAAAATATAGTAAAAGCAGAAGTTTAACAAGAGTAAAAAAAGAGCCTTTAACATCTGGGTTTAGAGGCATGTATGGTATATACTAAATGAAAAAAATCCTAATCATTGCTGATGGTAAAACAGCAAAACGATTTTTAGAGAGGGTTATCAGCTCTG
>JAOZKZ010000092.1 GCA_029935075.1 Campylobacterales bacterium | reverse complement strand
TTTTCTTGTAAAACACTTTGATTGGCTAAGCCCGTGAGTTGATTTTTTCTTGTCTGTTCATAAAACATCTTCTGCTGCGAAGCAATCTCATCAGCACTCTGGCGAATACTTTCTATATTTTTCGATTGGTGTAATTCTGAGAATGTCATAAAAAGTGCAAAACATGAATAAGAAGCAATTGCCATGATAATATCATGATTTTCAAGATATAACTCAACAGATGGTAGAAGATAGAGTGATAGAAGTGTTACAACCGTAATTGCGTATACTTTGATACCGCCCTTATGCCCCTTTAACAGATAGCTCGCTACTATCAAAAGTCCATACCATATCAGTTTTGACTGCTCCTCCTTAAGAAGTATGACAATAGCAGTAAAAAAAGCAAAGAATATTCCAAGACCAATAATAGAAATAATATCAAGAGAACTCTTTTTTTTACGAAGCGTAAAAAAAAGAGCGATAAAAAGTACTGAAAAGCTTATATCAACTGCCGCAATAACATATGCTTCCTCAAAAAAGCGAACAATTGCTGCTGATAAAATGGTAAAAAGTCCAACAAAAAGCATAGAATTAATAAGCATAAATCTATATTTTAAGGAGTACTCATCCTTTGAAAAATGATGTGTACCTATAATAAAACGCTCTAATTTCTCTCTATTTACCATCTATCTGAAAACCTTAAATAATTTAGTTATTCAGATATCGGCAAATAATAGAAACTTTTTAATTATCTAGCAAAATTTACAGCTCTCACTTCCCTGATAACATTCACTTTGATATCCCCAGGATATTGGACTTTATCTTCAATCTCTTTGGCTATCTCTTTTGCTAGCAATATAGACTCATCATCATTGATAAGTTGTGCATTGACAATAACTCTTATCTCACGACCAGCGTTAATCGCATAAGCTTGTTTCACACCTTTTTTACTAGTGGCAATCTCTTCTATATCTTTGGTTCGTTTTAAAAATGCTTCTAGCACTTCTCTTCTTGCACCTGGACGAGCCGCAGAGAGTGTATCTGCAGCACATACAGCAGCACACTCAACAGTAAGTGCCTCTTCATGTCCGTGATGAGCATAAATCGCGTTTATGACCACCTCATGCTCATTATATCTTTTACAAACCTCTGCACCCAAATCAACATGGCTTCCTGCAAAATCATGCGTTAATGCTTTACCAATATCATGAAGTAGTCCTGCACGAACCGCTAATTTTTCACTTCCACCACACTCCGCTGCAATAATTCCCGCAAGATGTGCCACTTCAAGCGTATGTCCAAGTGCATTTTGTCCATATGAAGCTCTAAATTTCAGACGCCCAATCAACTTTACTAATTCAGGATGCATATCTGTAATACCTAAATCAAAAATAATCTCTTCACCCTCTTCTACAAGTTTCTGCTCAAACTCACCTTTTACTTTTGTATAAATCTCTTCAATACGTGCTGGCTGAATTCGTCCATCTGCAACCAACTCTTCGATAACTCTTGTCGCAACTGCACGACGGTAAAGATTAAAACTACTCAAAATTATTACATTTGGTGTATCATCAATGATGATATCCACGCCAAGAAGCATCTCCAAAGCTTTGATATTTCTACCCTCTTTACCGATGATTCGACCCTTAAGTTCATCACTTGGAAGGTTTACAGTATTTATCAGTCTCTCAGCTGAGTAATCTCCAGCAAACCTAGTAGTCGCTTGTGCCAAGATATAGTTTGCTCTTTTTTTGCCTTGATCTTTTGCTTCAGTCTCATACTTTCTAACGATATGTGCTATTTCAGCCCTTGCCGTCTCTTCCGCACGCTTGAGGACTACATTTGTAGCTTCGTTTCTTGTCATCCCTGAAGCTCTCTCCACCAAAGAGTCCGCTTCAGAAATTTTCTTTTGAAAATCCCCTTCAAGCTTTTTAACCTCTTCTTGAAATCTTACAACCTCTTCTTTCTGCTTTTTTGTCTCTTCTTTTTCATCCATGATAGACTTTAACTCAGACTTAAACATGTTGTTAAGTTCTCTATCTTTTTGTCCAACTTGATCAAACTTTTTATCAAATTCGTTGGTTAACTTGTGCTCTTTAGATTCGTATCTATTTTTAGCAGAAAGCTCTGCTTCTGTAGCTTTTACTTTAGACTCTTGAAGCACTATCTCCGCTTCGTGTTCAATCACTTTTGCTTTAGCTTTTGCTTGTTGGGTATGGATATCTATACTGGCGTTGTGAATTTTTTTTGCACTAAAAAATGCTACTGCACCGCCTGCTACGGCTCCGCCACCAGCTAGAATGATTTCTGTTATCATTGTTTTTTCCTATAGTAAGCTCTTTAGGGGTGATGTAATAGTCCGCATGTATGTCATAAATATCCGTAACTTTTCTATCAGTTTGACACTTCACTCGTTGTACAAACACGGTTACAGGTCTATTTTTAAGTGTTTCATAAAATCTATCGTACATACCTTTGCCAAATCCAACTCTCTTAAAATTCCCATCAACCCCAACGACAGGAACAATAATCATATCAACTCTTTTATAAACTTTTTGAGAGTTTGGTGACTCATAAATATCAAAACTATTACGTTTTAAAGGCAACCGATATTGTACCATCTTAAAACTTTCCCCCTCTATAAAAGGAGTGAATATCTTTAATTTTTTTCGATGAACTCTCATGAGATTTTTGAGATTTACTTCTATGTACATGGGAAGATACAAAAGGATACTTTTTGGTTGATGGCAAGCAATGATTTTTTCTACCTTTTGTGAAATTAACTTATCACAAATATACCTTCTATTTTTAGGCACAGCCTTAAGTCTATTTAAACAATCTTTTCTAAAACTCTTTTTATCCAATATATAAGCCCCGTTTCTTTATAATAGTATTTTTAAATAAGGATTAACATGATAACAAAATTTATACCGATAATACTAGTTTCTATTTTACTACTCTCAGGATGTGGAGACAAAGAGAAAGCACCTCAAGAAAAACAGTCAAAAGCTGTAGCAAAAAAACAAGAAAAAGTTTCAAATATCATCAACTTAAAAACAACAGACGGGAAAGTGATAAAATTGACAGCTCTTGATAATGGCATCAAGTTTGAAGATTATGAAGGAAAAATCGTTCTTTTAGACTTTTTTGCTACATGGTGTCCCCCATGTCTTGCTGAAATCCCACACTTAGTAGAGATACAAAACACATTTAAAGACCATGTACAAATCATTGGAATTTTGATGGAAGAGAGTAAATCAAACGAAGAGATAGAAGAGTTTAGATACAGTAAAAACATGAATTTTCCAGTCACTAACTCTACTGAAAACTTCCTACTTTCAGATGCACTCGGTGGTATTAAAAGTCTACCAACAATGGTTATGTATGATAAAAATGGAGAGTATTTTATGCACTATGTTGGTGCAGCTCCTCAGGAAATGATAGAAGCCGACATACAAAAAGCACTTGCAAAATAATGTTTGGATTTTTAAAAAAAACTGTTGAAGCCATTAGAGGTGTTGCACCAAAAAAACAGAAAACCATCAACAAAGAGCTTTTAGAAGAGATTCTTTTAGAAGCTGATGTCACTTATGAGCAAGTTGAAGAGATTATCTACTACATGCCACCCTCAGACCAAGTCAAACGAGCAGACCTTCGCCGTGTGCTTTTAGCTTACTTCATCGATGTAGAAAAAGAGCAAGAGGTTGATGCTCATCCATTTGTAGAGTTGATATTTGGGATTAATGGTGCTGGAAAAACCACCACTATTGGAAAACTTGCCTACAACTACAAAACTAACGGACAAACTGTTTTACTTGCAGCTTCAGATACATTTAGAGCAGCTGCCATCGCTCAACTCCAAACTTGGGCAGAAAATCTTAATGTACCGATTGTGGCAACACAACAAGGTCATGACCCCTCAGCTGTTGCCTATGATGCCATTGCCTCAGCAGTAGCAAAAGGAATTGATCGTGTGATTATCGATACCGCAGGACGACTGCACACCCAACAAAACCTATCAAAAGAGCTTCAAAAGATAGTCCGAATCTGTGACAAAGCAAAAAGCGGAGCACCTCATAGAAAAATCCTAATTCTTGATGGAACACAAGGAAATTCAGCGATAAACCAAGCAAAAGCTTTTAATGAGATAGTTCCTGTTGACGCTCTTATCATCACAAAACTTGATGGTACTGCAAAAGGTGGAGCACTATTTTCAATTGCAAAAGAGCTTAAAAAACCAATCCTATACATTGGAGTTGGAGAGAAAAAAGCAAATCTTATAAAATTTGATAAAGAGGAATTTGTAGATTCTCTTTTAGATGAGATATTTGAAGACGACAACTAAGCATGGCAAAAAAAATATCACTATTTGAGTGCCAAGCATGTGGATACCAAAGTGCAAAATGGATGGGTAAATGCCCAGAGTGTAATGCATGGGATGAATTTTTAGAACTTAACCAAACCCAACAAGAGGTTTTAAAAGAGACAGCTAAAAAAGGAAGTTCAAAAAAAACAAAAGCAATCCCAATAACTCAAATTGAAGAAGAGAACTTCCAACGATTTACCTCACATGATAAAGAGCTTGACTTAGTTCTAGGTGGGGGAATCGTTCCTGGAGGATTAACCCTCATCGGTGGAAGCCCTGGAGTTGGAAAATCAACACTTCTTTTAAAGATAGGGGGAAACTTAGCCTCTGGTGGTAAAAGAGTTCTTTATGTCAGTGGAGAAGAGTCTCTTGGACAGATAAAGATAAGAGCCAACAGACTAGATGCAAACCATGACAATCTCTATCTTTTATCTGAGATACAACTTGAACAAGTTTTTTCAGAGTTAGCACAAAGAAAGTATGATGCAATTATCATAGACTCCATCCAAACACTCTACTCTGAAAAACTAAGCTCCGCACCTGGGAGTGTGTCGCAAGTAAGAGAGATAACCTTTCAACTAATGCGACATGCCAAAGATAATGATTTGGCAACTTTTATCATCGGACACATTACCAAAGAGGGCTCAATAGCAGGTCCCAGAGTCTTAGAACACATGGTTGATACGGTTCTGTATTTTGAAGGTGACTCAAATAAAGAGATTAGGATACTTAGAGGATTTAAAAATAGGTTTGGTTCAACTAGTGAAGTGGCAATTTTTGAGATGACAAGCAAGGGGCTAACAAGTGCTACTGATATTTCAAAAAGATTTTTTAACAAATGTGAGTCTTCTATCGGTTCAGCTATCACCGTAACCATGGAGGGAAGTCGTCCTATACTTCTTGAAGTACAAGCTCTTGTAAGTGAGAGTGGATACCCTAGTCCGAAAAGATCTTGTACTGGGTATGAGCAAAACAGACTAACCATGTTGCTAGCACTTTTGGAGAAAAAACTAGACTTACCATTTAATGAATATGATGTATTTGTAAATATCGCTGGCGGTATCAAGATAACCGAAACAGCAACTGACCTTGCAATCATAGCAGCAATCATCAGTTCTTTTAGAGATAGACCAATTAGTAAAGACACGGTTTTTATTGGAGAAGTTTCTCTTATCGGAGATATAAGAGATATTCATAACTTAGATATTCGCCTACGAGAAGCGATAACTCAGGGGTTTAAAAGGGCAATTGTGCCAAAATTGCCCTTACAAAAAAATGACAATATCAAATGTTTTGAAGCAACAGAAGTTTCACAATTGATAGAATGGATGTAAATATGAAAGATGCGTGCATAAAAGCTTACCATGAGATGGAAGAGAGATATTCAAGATTGGTTTTAGAGTACCACGGTAATACACAGAGAAATTTGATTTGTGATACCGTAGGAGAAGTAATTGATGCTCAAGGGGTTGCACCTTCTATAGTAGTCACTCCTGGCAAAAACTTAGGTGGTGAATACTCTGTTGAATTTCATGATGATTATGACAAACAAAGCGGTGCTTTTTTTGAAGAGTTAATTAAAAGACTAGATATTGGACATTGTGAAATTTAACTCACTTCAAACTTCTTTTATACTTTCTTAAAAGTTTCATCGCCCAATCATAATGGCTTGAAGTCGCAGATATAAAATAAGACCCCATAGAAGTTGTACCTGTCCATTTATACTTCTTTTTTTCAAAGAGCTCTTCATCGGTATGACTTTTTATAATTTCTTGAATATCTTTAAATGACGCGTCTAGTAATTTTACACCTTTTTCATAACTAACACTTTGGTACTTTTTCCAAATCTCTTTATTTAACGCGGGAACTGTTTTCCATGTATATCCCAATGAGGGCATATCAGGTTTTTCACCACTCATACCAACTTTATGCCACTCCATCATCATCAAATGCCAATGGTGCAAATGCACCAAAATATCTCTAATATTCTTATCTCTGTTGTTATCAAATATATATGCGTTATGAATCTCTTCATCTGAAAATGAGTTGACTAAATCAAATAGTTTTGTGTAATTCTCACTACTAAGAGAAAGTAACTCATCTCTGTTTTTAGGTCTTGGCATTTTCTACTCCTCAATCAATCCCTTAACTCTTTTCAACAGATGTGTATAATTTGCAATAAAATATTGATCTTTCAAATTTTTAAACAGTGAAATATCAAAACCACCTTTTATACCATCAACAAAAATATAACCACGATTTCCACTAAAAATCGCCCAGTTATCAGTTTTTAAATTCTCTCTAAACGCTAATACTTTTTTGATAAGAGTTGCATCAAGAGAAGTCTCACCACTCTCGAAATAGAGCATAAAATCATCTTCTACAGTATTAACAGCTTTTAATCCCATCTTTTTGGGATTTAAATAATCCCCAGCTTCAAACTGGGGAGTTTTAGATTTTTTACTACTTAAGAGATATTTTTGGTCAAATGAGTTTGGAAAATCCAAAACAACTACCGCACCATCAAATCTATTTGTCTCATGCTCACCCTCTTCTGTATCTACATTGACACTTTCTAAAGTTACAAATGAGAGACCAGCACTTTTACTGTTTTTCTCTACTTTTATAGTTCCGTCACTCACAATGTTTTCTATTTTATGAGAAAAGTATTTTAAACTATTTATATCTGCTAAGTTAATATGTTCATCACTAAGATAGTTAAAATCCGAATCAATTGTTTTTACCAATTTAGGAAGTAAATCACTCTCGACAGCTGTTTTATATTTTGTATTTAAGAAGAAATAACTACCAATAAGTGCAAAAAAGCTAAGCCCTAAAACTGGAAGAAAATTTGAATTAAATTTGAAGAAGAAGAGAAAGTTTATTAAAAAAATGACGATGGCAATCATAGCAAACTTTTCAAGTGTTGCTATCCTTTGAACCTCTAGTGACTGTATAAGTGAAAGTATTTCTGTGCTGTATTCCATGTAGACTCCTATTTGGGATATTTTACCAAATAGGAGTTAAGTGCTAATGAAGTTCTTCGTTTAGTTTAACTTCTCTAGTGCTTCTAAAGGCTTTTATCATACCTGTTACACTATCTTGTCTAAAATGGATACCATTCAAACTTGCCAATGCTCCAGCTTTGAAAACATCCGTATCAGGAGATGTCCAGCTTGGATTTGCCTCTTTGATTTTGTTAAACTCTTGGGTAGAGATTGTGACTTTTGTCCCCTCTAAGATTGAAACACCTGCATCTACGATACAACCATCTCCTAAAGGTACACCAGTCACTGAATTTGCTCCAAGAAGAGTGTTTTCTCCGATGCTGATAGGATTTCCATCAGTTCCGCTAAGAACTCCAAGGATTGAAGCACCACCACCAACATCACTACCACTTCCTACAATTGCAGATGAGCTGATACGACCTTCAACCATAACTGGACCAGTTGTTCCAGCATTGAAGTTTATGTAACTCGCTCCTGGCATGACTGTTGTTCCAGCATGAAGTTGTGCACCCATTCTTACTTTACTTGATTCTAAAATTCTTGTATTATCCGCAGGGATAATGTGTTGTAAAAATCTTGGAAATTTATCAACTGAGCTGATTTCAGGATACATACCGTCAAGCTTTAGAGAGATTTCATTATCTCTTAGCCATGCTAACTCGATTGGCATGTTTCCACTCCATGCAACATTTTCTAAAATTCCAAATGCTCCATTTAAATTTACACCTCTTAAAGGTACTTTAGCCAAAGAGAGTGCATAAAGTTTCAAATAAACTGTTTCTACACTCTGCGCTGGTGCATCAGCATATAAAAATACGATTTTATAAGAAGTTGCATCTACCATTTCAGAGGCAAAAAGCTCATTTAGGTATTTGATAACTTGAACATTTTTATGTGCATCACCAAATGCTTCGTCGATATATGGTGCAAAAATATGCATAGCGTGTTTTATAAAATCAGCAGAAACTGGAGCAATATACTCATCTCCACTAAAATCAGCATAAATACCACTCTCTTTTAAAGCTGCAACAAAAACAGCGGCTGAACCAAAGTTTTCATTCCAGTTTATAACAGGATAAGTAGCTTGTAAAATTTTCTCTGTGTTTTTCTGACCACGGTCAACTCTAGCGATTCCAAATCCAACAGGCTCTTTATAGCCTTTCATCTTTTTTGTCTCTTCAATTAATGCTTTAAAATCTTCGCTATTTTCAATTTTTGCTAATGCCATATATTATCTCCTATTGTCTCTGTTACTATTGTTTGATCTACTTCTACCACCATCACGACCTCCACCGCTGCCGCCATCACGACTGCCGCTGCTGCCACCACCGCTACGATTTCTTCTTCCGCTTCCACCTCGGTTACTATAACCTCTGTTTCTTCCGCCACTTCTGTTTCTACCACCACTATTTCCGCCACCTTTTTCATATCTTTCAAAAAGTTTGCTAACCTCTGCTGTAGTTTTTCCAATTCTATCAGAACC
>JAOZKZ010000091.1 GCA_029935075.1 Campylobacterales bacterium | reverse complement strand
TATATAAACTCTCCAGGTGGTGTTATCACAAGTGGTATGAGTATGTATGATACGATGAATTATATCAAGCCTGATGTTTGTACGATTTGTATCGGACAAGCAGCTTCTATGGGTGCATTTTTGCTTTCATCTGGGGCAAAAGGTAAAAGATTTGCACTTCCAAATGCAAGAATTATGATACATCAACCATCAGGTGGAGCTCAAGGGCAATCTACGGATATTCAAATCCAAGCAAAAGAGATTCAGCGGATGAAAGACGCTTTAAATAAAATTTTAGCAGAGCAAACAGGTCAAGAAATTGCAAAGGTTGAAGCAGATACTGAGAGAGACTTTTTTATGAGTGCTCATGAGGCTTGTGAATATGGGCTTGTTGATAAAGTTATGGAAAAAAGTTTTTCATAAAAGGATAGGGAAGAATATTGTATAGCATAGATAAAGCAGGTGTAGTAAAATCAGATGGTACAATGGGTACATCAGCTTCTGGTAATACTATCGTCAAAGATATACATTCTGATAGTTCAAATCAAAACAGTATCGTGCTTAAGCAGGTAAACCTTTATGGTAGACAAGTTGTTGATAAAATGATCAAAGAAAATATCCCACCTACCCCTGCAAACTATGCTATATATTTTGAAAAATTATTAGAAGATAAGCCTTTAAGCCAAAGACAAAATATAAATAGTGTCTTGGAGCTTGAAGAGGTAGAAGATTTTAATTATGTATTGAAAATTGAGAATAATATCAATGAAGGATTTACACAGATTAAATCTATGTTGGATGTAATCTCAAATGTATATACAAAGATAAATAAACTTCGCACCATAACAAAAGTACGAAAAGAGGAGCTTACCAAAGGAAGTAATAATAAAATTTCTTTGGTTGCCTATGAGGAAGATTTAGAAGCAATTACTAGCGTTTTAACAAAGCAGCAGGGTGCACTCAAAGAACAATACACAAAAATGGCAAATGTTATCAAAGATTTTAACAATGAAAGTATCTTTGATAAAAAATATGATGTTTATAATAAAAAATATCTCTTTAAAACTATTGACGGTGAAAAAGCAAATGTCAAAAATTTTGGCTATGAAAGTACACTTTTAGCACTTAGAGTTAAACATAGTGCTCTTTCAAATGTGAGATTGACTAGAGATAAAGAGTTAATTATCAAAACTGTGGGAAAAATGATTTTGAAAAGGTCTCGTAGAAGTGATGTTATCGCACATTTGCAAGATGGTATTTTTATCCTTATTTTAAAACATACAGATATGGATCAAGCACAAAAAACAATTGCGAGTATTGAGCAGATGATTAGCTTTTCAAACTATATCGTAGATTCACAAACTATTGATATAGAGCTTGATTTTGCAGTATCTAAAATTGTACCAAATAAAACAAGAGAACAGATTATTGCAAATGCTTTAGAGGTATTACCAAACTAAATCATATGATTAGAGAAATTATAACTTACCCCAATAAACTTTTAAAACAAAAATCACATAATGTAGAAGATTTTAATAACGAACTACATACACTTCTTGATGACATGTATGAAACGATGGTTGCTAAAAATGGTATCGGACTCGCTGCTATACAAATTGCCCAGAGACTTAATGTTCTTATCATTAATTTACCAAATGAAGATGATAAACAGGCCAAAGAAGATGTTCTAGAAATTATCAACCCTAAAATTATCGAAAAAAAAGGTTCAACACTTTATACCGAAGGATGCCTAAGTGTGCCTGAGTATTATGAAGATGTAGAGCGAGCAGAGTGGATTAAAGTCGAGTATCGTAATAGAGATGGAAAACTTATCTCTTGTGAATATAATGGCTTGATGGCTATCGCCTTTCAACATGAGTGTGATCATCTAAATGGTGAACTTTTTATCGAAAAACTCCCATACCTAAAAAGAAAAAAGTTTGAAAAAGATTGGAAAAAGAAGCTAAAAGGTAAAAGTTAATCCCATGAAGTGGATGCAGTGTGCCACGCTTGATGGTTTTGATGCAAAAGTAGTTGATGTTGAAGTTGCTTTTGTTCGAGCACTTCCTAGTTTTGCTATTGTTGGGTTAGCCCAAACTTCTATCCAAGAGTCCAAAGAGAGAATTAAATCCGCATTAAATGCTATCGAGTTTAAATTTCCCCCACAAAAAGTTACTGTAAATTTATCGCCTTCAGATTTGAGAAAAGAGGGGAGTCATTTTGATTTACCTATTGCTTTGCTTGTTGCACTTCAAAAAAGTGAATTTGAATTTGAAGAGTTTATGGCATTTGGTGAGCTTGGACTTGATGGAAAACTAAAAGATACATCTACTTTGTTTGCAATTATTCTCTCCCTAGCCAAAGATAACCTTATCAAAAAAGTCATCATCCCAAAACAGAGTCTTGAAAAAGTGAGTAAAATTCCAAATCTCGAAATCTATCCATGTGGAAATCTTGAAGAGGCAATTGCAATTTTCAATAACCCAAAAACGGTTGAAAAGGTTATCTCTGGAGCGTCATTAGAGTTTCCATTTATTGTGATAAATGACAAAAAGTACTATTTTACCAATGAATTTCCATTAGATTTTAAAGAGATAAAAGGACAAGAGGGTGCAAAAAGAGCATCTCTTATTGCAAGTGCAGGCATGCATAATATCCTATATGAGGGAAGTCCAGGTTGTGGTAAAAGTATGAGTGCCAAAAGAGTTCCTTTCATCCTTCCTCCTGTGAGTTTAGATGAAATATTGGAGAAGGCAAAGCTAGATGCGATTGAGGGAAAAGAACCAGACTTTAAACCCATCAGACAAATGCGATCACCTCACCATACTTCGACAAGAGCGAGTATCTTTGGTGGTGGTAGTAAAAATGCAAAAACTGGGGAAGTTTCGTTGGCTCATAATGGAATTCTATTTTTTGATGAAGTGCCTCATTTTCCAAAAACAATATTAGAGAGTCTTCGAGAGCCACTAGAAGATTACCAAGTGCTTATATCAAGAGTAAACACCAAAGTTCGTTATGAAACCAAGTTTCTTTTTATAGCTGCTATGAACCCATGTCCGTGTGGAAACTTACTTAGCATACAAAAAGAGTGCAAATGTAGTGACTTAGAAATAAACCGCTACAAAAAACGCCTTTCTAGTCCTCTAATGGACAGAATCGACCTCTATGTACAGATGGGAGAAGTTCAGCCAAATGATAAGCCCTCCATTAGCTCAAGTGAGATGTTTGAGAAAATTTTAAAAGCGTTTACTCTGCAACTTGAGAGAGGACAAAGTGAACTTAATGGAAAACTAGATGATAGAGAGATTCAAAAGTACTGTTTACTGGATGATAAAAACCAAGAGATTTTAAATAGTGCCGTAAGCCGTTTTGAACTTAGTCAAAGAGGGATAAACAAGACTCTGAAAGTTGCAAGAACTATTGCTGATTTAGAGGGGCATGAGGATATACACAAAAGTGACCTTTTAGAGGCATTACAGTACCGATTCAGATAAAAAATACCAAACTAACCATAGCGGTTAAGATATAAATATTAACCGAAATATTTTTCAAAAAATCAACACCATTTTTACTAAAGATTTTTGTCAGCCGAGAAACTTTAACTGGAGCTTTTAAACTTTTCAAAAAACCTTTTTCTCCCGTCTTTGCCAATCTTTTTATCCCTTTTTCTCCGTAAGTTGACGCATTTAAAAAAGCTTTTTTACTTGTTTTATCTTTAAGTACTCGATAGTAAATAACCGTATCTTTTCCTAAGATTTTTGTCAAGGCTCCACTTTTTTTCCCAAATGCTTTTGCAAATCCTAGAGAGTTTTTAAATGCTTTCATATTGGATGCATTGCTCATTAGTTTCATGGTTGTGTTTAAGTTTGAAGCTTTTGTGGTGTTGTAGATATCTTCAAGAAAACTTTTTAGTGGTTTTATATCTTTTGTTTTTCTAACTTGCTTAGCATTTTTTATAACAAATTTTTCAAGCCATTTTGGCATTTTTCCTGCTTTTTTGGCAAACTTTAGCAGACTCACTCCACCTTTTACAGGAGCAGCACTTCCTCCGCTCATCACAGTCGCTCCAGTTGCAACTACTCCGATGGTAGATAGTCCCACAAGAACTTTATCAACCTCTTTTCCCGTTAGGTGATGCCAACCCTCTATAGTCAAATCTCGCAAATCTCCAAATAGAAAAAAGTCACTAACCCCGGCAGAGACTTGTCCTATGGTTTCATCACTTCTTCCATATAGCACGCCCTCCATCACCTTTTTGCTCTGATACTCGTATGATTCTCTCTCATCTTTGAGTCCACTATAAAGTTTCCAAGCTTTTGGATTATTTCGTACATAATCATAATCCATAAAAAATTCTAAATACTCAAATGCATCAGCATATTTTTTCTCTTCAATATAATCAATAGTTTTGGGAATAGGATTAATACGGTTTAATGCTTCAAAATGTACTTTTTGACTCATCTGATAATGGTCATATACCATGAACGATGAAAAGATAAACACCAATAATGCGACTACTTTTATCAATACTCTCATGGTGTTAGTATAGCATAAAGCGATTATTTGCTATTGTTATAGGCATGAAATGTGTATATAAAGAGGTCTCCTCACTTGATAAAAAATGTTATGATTCGTACCATCTAAGCGAAGATTTGCTGATGGAACATGCTGCACTTGGTCTGAAAAATGCTTTGCCAAAAAATGCAAAGTCGATTCTCATCGTTGCTGGTCCTGGAAACAATGGAGCGGATGGTATAGCACTCTCTCGCATGATAGTTGGAGATGTAAAAGTTTCACTCTATCTACCTTATGGGGCAAAGTCAGAGATGGCAAAACTACAATTAAAACGAGCAGAGCGTGTTGGTGTTGATATCATTGATACACTACATGTTGCAGATGTTACCGTAGATGCTCTTTTTGGTTCGGGACTTAGTAAGCCATTGGATGAAAAAGCAATTGAAATTATTCAAGAGTTAAATAATTCTACAGGATATAAAATCGCTTGTGACATGCCCACAGGTATCGATATGGAAGGCAAGATAAAAGAAGTTGCTTTTAGTGCTGATATCACTATTACCATGGGAGCATTAAAAGAAGCTCTTTGTAGCGATGATGCCAAAGACTTTACGGGTAAAATTAAATGTGTAGATTTGGGTGTGAGTCATAAACTTTATGAAGAGGATTGTAAAACTTATCTTTTAGAGAAAAAAGATATGAAATTACCGCATCGAAAATTTAAAAATTGCCATAAAGGTAACTTTGGACATCTTTCAGTTGTAGCTGGAAAGAAACAAGGGGCAGGTGTGATAACAGCAAAAGCTGCTTATGCGTTTGGGGCAGGGCTTGTAACTGTTATAGAAAATGAACCTTATACCGTGCCTTATGAGCTTATGAGTAGCACAACCTTGCCTCACAATAATACAGCGGTTTGTATCGGCATGGGACTTGGAAATCAATTTGATGATGATTGTCTTTCAAAGTTTCTTTTACGCCATGACTTACCTATACTCATAGATGCCGACCTTTTTTATCGTGATATTTTGGTTGAAGTATTGGATAAGAAAAACAATCTTGTATTTACGCCTCATCCTAAAGAGTTTGCTTCACTTTTAAAAATGACAAACCTTGCAGAGGTAAGTGTTCAAGAGATTCAAGAAAATCGCTTTAAATATATCCGACTGTTTAATAAAAAATATCCAAAAGTTGTACTCGTACTTAAAGGGGCAAATACACTTATTGCATATGAGGGAAAAGTGTATATCCAAAGATTTGGCTCCAATGTACTCAGTAAAGGTGGAAGTGGGGATGTTTTAGGTGGACTTATCGGTGCATTGTTGGCTCAAAATTATGAACCACTTGAAGCTGCAATCACTGGGACTTTAGCACATGCCTTCTCAGCAAAAAGTTTTAAAAAAAATAGTTACGCACTTACTCCTGAAGAGTTGATAGAAGGGGTTAAGTGTCTCTGAAAAAGATTGTAATTCTCTTTAGTGGAGAGGGGACTAATCTTGAAAACCTTATCCAAAAATTACATCAAAAAAGTGTTATGGTTGTGGGGGCTATCACCAATAACCCCGATGCAAAAGGGATACAAAAAGCTGAAAACCTTGGTGTTGCAGTCACGATACTAAATCATAAAGCGTTTAATTCAAGAGAAGCTTTTGATACAAAATTGGTTGAAATAATTCAAAATTTAAAAGTTGATTTGACTGTTTTAGCAGGTTTTATGCGTATCTTAACTCCTATATTTACAGACCAGATAAAAGCAATCAATATCCATCCCTCGTTGCTACCTCTTTTTAAAGGAGCCAATGCACTTGAAAGAAGTTTTGAGTCTGAGATGAAAGTAGGGGGGATTAGCGTTCATGAAGTGGTTACGGAGATAGATGGGGGAAAAATTATTATGCAAGAATGTTTTGATAAATCAGATATGGATTTTGAAACATTTAAAAAGAGGATTCACAAGAGTGAACATGTACTCTTCCCCAATGCCGTGATGAAGGTATTAACCTCCCATTAAACCTTTAAACTCACCATCTTTATAGTTAAATGCTGCTCCAAATCCAAATACAGCACGCCCACTTACAGGTATAAATTCAAATAGATAAAAATCTGCCATCTGTTCATACATAGAAGCCTTTTCGCCAAATTTTTCATTAAAAAGTTCCATAATTTCTGAAAACTTTACTTCTTCCCTTGGGATATTTAAAACATCCACATCAAAAGTAACACGCTTTCGTGCAAAACTATTGGTAGATTCTGACTCATCTTCGATAAACATGATAGAGGCTGACTCTGTTTTTAAAAGGTTATTGGTATGTTTTGCCATTTTGCTAATGCAGATATAAAATTGTTTATCCTGTGAGACAAATGGAGCATAGCTACTATGTGGTTTTAGGCTACTATTTACTGATGAAATCATCAACGTATCAAATTGTTCTATAAATTCTATTGGGTCTATTTGTGACATGGTATTCCTTTAAAAGCCTTCGCTTAATTTTTCAAGTTTACTACTTTCATCTGAAATTTCCCTGACTACACTGTCAATTTTTTGAGAATTCTCTTTTATGGTATTAGATTTATCTGAGACTTGTTGGATTTTGTGATTTATATCTTCCAAACGATGTGACTGTTTTTTAAAATCATCTCCAAAGTAGTCTAAAGTAGTAACGGTTTTATTTAATAGTGCTTCTGTTTTAGAGAAGTTTTGGCTGATGTCCTCTGTGCCTGTTACTAATTTTACAAATGTGTCTTGTGCATCTTTGGCATTTTGCGAAACTTTATTTATATTGCCTTGCATAGTTTTTACAACTTGTGCGATAGTAGTTGCATTTTGCAATGATACTTCTGCAAGTTCTCTTATCTTATCGGCTACGACTGCAAAACCACGCCCATGTTCACCAGCTCGTGCTGCTTCTATCGCTGCATTTAAGGCGATGAGGTTTGTTTCATTGGCGATGTCAGAGATAATATCAATGGTATTATTGATATCTTGTGAGTGTCTGTTTAAGCTATCAATCGCATCAATAGTCTGTTGGACTGCTTCAGAAGCAAGCTCTGTATCATGGATATTGTTGGCAATTACATTTTTGGTAATAGTGATATCTTTAATGGTATGATGTGATTCATCAATGAGTTCAGATAAACTTTTACTCAATGTTGAATTAAGCTCTAAAATATCATCAGTATACTGTTTTGCTATTTCAAGTTCTTGATTTTGTTCACAAATATTTTTACTGTTTTTTGTAATTTGATTAGAGGCAAAAGAGGCATTTTTGACTACATTTGCTGACTGCTCTACGACATTGTCAATTACGGGTTTAATTCCATGTGTCATCTCGTTTAGTGCAAGAAATGTTCTTCCTATCTCATTATTATCTATTGATCTGATATGTTCTTCTTCTAAGATATCATCAACATCAAATTTACCTTTTTGCACTCTTTTCATAGCTTTTAGTAGATTTTCGAGTCTTAAAGTGACCTCTTTATGAAAAAGTAGCAAAATAGCACCAATGACTAAAAAGAGATTTAAAAACCATGAGATAGACATGGTTATGATAATATTTGAAAGATCACTATTATAATTTTTCAAATCAATTTTAACGCTTTCAGCTGCTATAACATCTCCCGCTATCCAGCTAGGGTGACACATGATACACCTGTTTTCTGCCAATACAGGACGTGAAAGCATAAAAAAATCTTTTCCATCTTGGGTAATTTGATTACTATGCTCTTTCTTATCTTTATGCTTTTTAAAATACGCTATCTCTTTATTCTCAAATGGCAATGCTCTGTTCTTTGGATTTATGGGATTTAATGAAGCTTGCTTGAAAAACACTTCGCCTTTTGAAACCTCCGTAAATTTACTAAAAATCTCATCTTGAATTTCTTGAGGTACTTCACTACTTGCACCGCTGAAAAATTTCTCATTTCTGCTTTCAAGTAAAACATCCGCAAAATCTAAAATTGATTTTCCCTTAGAGTATAATTTCTCTTCAAGTGAAGCTTTGTTTTGTTGATAAAGATAAAAATAGGAGGATGTAGTAATAGATACAATCACAGCAAATACCACTAGTGCGAACATTGGACCGAGTTTCATACTTCTAATGCGATACATAATTACACTAATCATATAGTTCTCCAATTATTGCTCAAGTTGCAACATACATCGACATTTTAGAAAAAAAACTGAGTTTTTTATATAATTTAAAAAATAGTGTAAAAAACTATTGACAAATCAGGTTTAATTGGATAAAATCTCTGACTCAAAACGGATACTTCTTAAAATATCTGCTTTGAAAAAACGGAGTGTAGCGCAGCCTGGTTAGCGCACCTGGTTTGGGACCAGGGGGTCGAAG
>JAOZKZ010000270.1 GCA_029935075.1 Campylobacterales bacterium | reverse complement strand
ACCAGTTATCACTACTCTTTTCACAATTATCTCCTTGGTTTATACATTAAAAAAAGAGTGGTTTTACCCACCCTCCTTATAAATTTTTACGCGTTGTTGTTTTCGATATATTTTAGTGCATCACCAACAGTAGCAATTGCTTCTGCGTCAGCATCTGGAATCTCAATATCAAATTTTTCTTCAAGAGCCATAACCAATTCAACTACATCTAGTGAATCAGCACCTAAATCTTCAACAAATTTAGACTCCTCTTTAACCTCATCTGCGTTACAGTTTAACTGCTCTACAACTACTTCTTTTACATCATCAATTAATGCCATGATTTCTCCTTATAATAAAGTGTGCAGTAGTTTACCAAAAAATTGTTAAATAATTGTAAACATGGGGGAAATCAGACGTACATTCCACCATTTACTTTTAAAATTTCACCTGTTATATAAGCTGACGAATCACTTAATAAAAATGCAACTGCTTCAGCTACATCTTTTGGCTCACCAAATCTTTTTAAAGGTATCTTATCAGTATAACTTTTTTTCACCTCTTCACTTAACGCATCTGTCATATCAGTAGCGATAAAACCAGGAGTAATTGCATTGTATCTGATACCACGAGCTGACCCCTCAAGTGCAAAAGATTTTGTCATGGAGTTCATAGCCCCCTTACTTGCTGAGTAATTTACTTGTCCAACATTTCCAGTTTCACTCACAATTGAAGAGATATTTACCACCGAGCCAAAACGCTTTTTACTCATTGTTTTTAAAGCTTCACGACAACCAATAAATGCAGAGTTTAAATTGGTCTTAACCACCAAATCAAAATCTTCTAATTTCATACGAAGAGCCAATTTATCATGGGTTATTCCAGCATTATTAACCAAATAAGCCAATTCCCCATCACTCTCAACAATCGTTTTTACACCAGCAACAAATCCAGCCTCATCACTTGCATCAAAACTTATAACAGCAGCTTCTCCACCTGCTTGTTCAATCTCTGCCTTAAGCGCATCTGCTAGCTCAGGTTTTGAACGATAATTTATCCAAACTTTCAAACCATAATCTGCTAAAACTTTAGCAATTTCAGCTCCAATTCCTTTGCTTGCACCCGTAATTAATACATTTTTACCACTAAATTTCATTTTTCATCCTATATTAAAATTATTTCAATATGATATAGCAAATCAAATTAAAAAGGTTAAACATATGAAGAAAATCATAACAATAATCGCATTTTTGGCTCTTTCACTTGCTGCTGAGACCATGACATTTAAGACACTTAAAAATGAATACATCCAAATTAAGAACAATGCAGGTGTTTTTAATTTTGTAAATTTAAAATATCACAATAAAGATACCCTACTATTTTTCTTTGGAAATGAGTGTCCACACTGCACAAATGAAATACCACAGATCAAGCAATTAACAAATAATACAAATATACAAATCATTGGAATCCATGCTCAAGCAGACATCGGAGATAGTGCCTTAAAATCTTATGTTCAAAAAATAGGATATAACTTTGATGTTTTATCATTTAGTGATGATATAAAACTGATAAACTACCTCAAAGAGAGAGGCATGTGGAGCGGAGAAGTCCCACTTCATGTACTTGTTGATAAACAGGGGAATTTGAAAGTTGTTAAGCTAAATGAGCTTTTGGGTAGGTTTTAGGGGTTACCCTGAAACCATGACTTTATCGCAACAGGTCTATTATGCAACCTTAAGCTCTTTAGCATAAGTCTCAACAATATCACCTTTTCTCTCTAACACAAAGTAACCTTTATCCAATGCTTTTGTTTTGGCGTCTTGTGGTACTTTAAACCCTGCAACTCCTGCATAGACTTTAAAATCTTTATATACAGGAGAAAGTTCTTTAATACTGATAACTTTTTTATCAAGTTTGTCTATATCACTTGGATGGACTTTGTACTTAACTTCTATGATAGCTAGTGACTCACCATTTACCAAGATGATATCATACTCATCATGTTTTCCACCACGAGAAACCTCCATGTTTGTAACTAGCATATCAAAGTTCATATCTGCAATTTTAAGGCTTGTATTTTTAAGTGAATTTACAAAATACTCTTCTGCTACATCTCCTTGGTTGTTAGAAATACCAGCTAAGTGAATTCCCATCCTAGCTAACTTTTCATCAGATTTTTTCATCAATTCAGCATTTCTTTTCATCTGCTCATCTGTCTGTCTTTGGCTCTCTTTAAGCTCTTTACTGCTCTTTGCATGTTCGGCACTTCTCTTTTCTTGTTTTTCATCTCTTTTTGCTTGTTCTTCTTTTAATCTTTTTGAATCAACAGCTAAAGAAGCTACTAAATCTTTTAACTCTTGGTCTGTCATAATGATGCCTTTTATTTATTGCTGTGATTATACCATAAAATTTAGAGGCAGGGGTAAAACATTTCATATTGAAATATTGATTCCTCAAAAGTCAGTAACTTGAATTTCACACCAAAGCTTCATCCATCTCTTTAGGTATTTCCAATCCCATCAGCTTTAAAACAGTCGGTGCAATATTATTCAAGCCACCATCCTTAACTTCATTCACACCCTCACTTATTACAAAGCAAAAAACATCAAAAGTAGTATGATTAGTCAGTCTATTTCCGTCTGCGTCTTTCATCTGTTCACAATTTCCATGATCACTAGTTATTACTAC
>JAOZKZ010000090.1 GCA_029935075.1 Campylobacterales bacterium | reverse complement strand
AGTTCCGCTAAATGAGGTTTAAGTTCTTCAAACATCTGTTGAATCCTCTTTATTCTCTATCTTTTTAGCTTTTTTCTTCGGTTTTTTCTTTGCTTTTGGTTTGTCAAGCTTTGTGACTGAGTCAGTAATATCTTCAATGCTCTCATTTATATCATCTATGACATTTACCTCTTTTTTCACTTCATTAACAGAATCTTCAAGTTGCTTTTTGTAGCTAATCGCACCCTCTTTAAGCTCTGCAATATGCATCTCTTGCTCAATAGTATCTTTCGCTTCGTTAATAGTTTTCTTAAAACCTTTGAAAAATTTAGCTATTTTAACCATAGCATCAGGTAGTTTATCAGGACCCAAAAACAGTATAGCGATAACTGCTATAATCAATATCTCTCCAAAACTCATTCCAAACATCAGTTGCCTTTATTTTAATTCATAAATTGTATCGAAATTTTTTTAGATGATACTTGTTATTTTTTTACAAAGAACTTGATACAATCATTTAACAATTATACACAAGGACTTTATATGAAAAAAGTGGCTTTTATTTTCCCCGGTCAGGGTTCACAATCTATAGGTATGGGTAAGGATTTTTTTGATTCTTCAGATGTTGCAAAAGAGATGGTGGAGGCTGCAAGTGAGAAGTTAGGGTTTGATTTTAAAGAGTTGCTGTTTGAAGAGAATGATAGATTGGCTCAAACTGCCTATACGCAACCTGCTATTTTATTGGTTTCTGCAATTGCTCATAAGTTGTTTGAAAATGAGATGAATATCAAACCTGTTTTTGCACTTGGTCATTCGCTTGGTGAATTTTCGGCACTTTGTGCTGTTGGGGCTTTGGATTATCTTGATGGGGTTGCACTTGTGCATCAAAGAGGAAAACTTATGCAAGAGGCTTGTAGTGGTGTGGATGCAGGGATGATGGCACTTATCGGTTTAGATGATGCGAAAGTTGAAGAGATTACAAAAACTGCAAGAGAAGAGGGTAAAAAAGTTTGGGCAGCAAATTATAATAGTGATGGTCAAATTGTTGCGGCAGGAATTAAAAGTGATTTAGCATCGCTTGAGAGTACTTTTAAAGAGGCTGGGGCTAAAAGAGCGATACTTCTTGGCATGTCTGTTGCAAGTCATTGTCCATTACTAGAATCTGCTGTAGCACCACTTCAAGAGAGCATGGAAGAGGCTTTTAAAGATGAATTTATTGCCCCTGTTATTTCAAATGTGACTGCACAGCGTTATGAAAGCAAAGAAGAAGGTATCTCACTTTTAGCGAAACAACTTACAGCTCCAGTTCTTTATAAGCAATCGATTAAAAACTTTGAAGATGAAGTAGACCTTTTTATAGAGTTTGGTAGTAATGCTTTAAAAGGGATTAATAGACGAGGTACAAAAGTACCAACACACTCTGTAGTTGATATGAAGTCTTTACAAGAAGCGTTTGAACTTCTGTCATGAAGATAGCATTATCACAGATATCACCAAAGCTGAGTCGAGATAACTTTGATTTGCATGAAAATGCGATAAGAGAAGTCTCTTCTATTGCGGATGTGATTGTATTTCCTGAACTCTCAATGAATGGATATATGCTCATGGATTCAGTTTATGAAGATGCCTTTTTGCTTAGTGAATTGACACTTTTTGAAGAGTTGAGCCAAGATATCGATATCATTATCGGTGCTGCAACTAAAGAAGAGCATAAGATTTATAATTCAGCTTTGTATTTTTCTGAGGGAAAATTGGTCAGTATTCATCATAAAAACAATCTTCCAAATTATGGAATGTTTCAAGAGTCAAGGTTTTTCTTTGCTGGAGATGCTTTAAAAAGTTTTGAAACTAACCATGGTAAAGCTATGATGGTGGTATGTGAAGATCTTTGGAGCTCAAAAGTTATTGATGAAATTTCGATGAGTAAACCTGATATCGTTTATGTTATCGCAAACTCACCTGCGCGTGGATTTACGGAAGAGGATTTAGAAATAGAGAAAAAGTGGCGACGGATACTCTCTACTACAGCAATTCTCTCTGGTGCACATGTCATCTTCGTAAATCGTGTTGGATTTGAAGATGGTCTTGGATTTTGGGGGAAAAGTATGATTTTCAATTCTGAGGGAATTATCACAGGCTCTGCTAAAATGTTTGAGAGAGATATGATAATAGGAACAGTTGATCACAAACTTTCCAAAGTACAAAAATACCTGCTTAGAGCAAACTAAGGAATAAAATGAAAATAGCGATTATGGGAGCCATGCAAGAAGAGATTGAGCCACTTTTAGAGTTTTTTGAAAAATATGAGACGATTGAAGTTGCTGGAAATAAGTATTATACAACGGAGTATAAAGGGTTAGAACTTATTATCGCTTATAGTAAGATAGGAAAAGTTTTTGCTTCACTAACTGCTTCAACCATGATACAAAAATTTGGAGCTGAAAAATTACTTTTTAGTGGTGTGGCTGGGGCTATAAATCCAAAGTTAAAAATTGGAGATTTAATCGTTGCAACTTCTTTATGTCAACATGATGTAGATATCACAGCATTTGGTCATCCTTCTGGTTTTATTCCTGAGGGAAAACTTTTTTATGAGAGTGATAAAGAACTTTTAGAGATTGCAAAAGGTGTTGCCTCTGATATGGGAAAACCATTGTTAGAGGGTGTCATAGCTACTGGAGATCAATTTGTAGCAGATGAGGTTAGGAAAGATTGGATAGGAACTACTTTTAAGGCAGATGCTTTAGAGATGGAAGGTGCTTCAGTTGCTGTTGTTTGTGATGCTTTAGAAGTTCCATTTTTTGTCCTTCGTGCTATTAGTGATACCGCAGATATGGATGCAGGATTTAGTTTTGATGAATTTTTGAAAAGCTCAGCAAAAGAGAGTGCAAAATTTACAATCTCTATGCTTGATAAAATGGTTTAAATGGTAGAACTTAGTAAAAAACTTTTAAGAGTTGTGGGGCGTACAAATGCAAAGTATAACTTGATAGAAGAGGGTGATAAAGTCATTTTGGGTTTGAGTGGTGGAAAAGATTCGCTCACACTTGCCCACACGCTAAATCGTCAAAGACGCGTGACCCCTTTTGATTTTGAATTTTTGGCTGTTACTATTGATTATGGTATGGGAGAAGATTTTTCTGTTTTGATTAATCATTGTAAAGAGCATAACATTCCTCATGAAGTGATCAAGACAGATATCTATGAAACTGCAAAAGAGAAAATTCGTGAAAACTCTTCGTTTTGTAGTTTCTTTTCTCGTATGAGAAGAGGGGCTTTGTATCGAGTGGCAGAAGAGAAAGGATTTAATAAAATTGCTTTAGGACATCATTTGGATGATGCTGTTGAGAGTTTTTTTATGAACTTCCTTTATAATGGAGCACTTCGTTCCATGCCACCAATCTATAAAGCAGGAAATGGTTTGGGTGTGATTCGACCTTTCATCATGGTTCGTGAACGACAACTTATAGATGCAGCTCATAATAATAATTTACCACTCATTACAGATGAAGCGTGTCCTGCTATGAAGTTTGAAGTTAAGATGCCTCACGCTAGGGCTAAAACTAAAGAGATGTTGTATAACATGGAAAAAGATAATCCACAATTATTTGTTTCGCTCAAAGCGGCATTTGAGCATATACACCAGAGTAGTTTTTTTGATAATGAAAAATTGGAGCGATAAATGCGAATAAAGAGTTTGATATTGGTTATTTTGCTATTGAGTGGATGTGGAGATGTTAATAAATCAGAGTTAAAAGCACTCAATGGCTATTCGACAAAAGTTGAGCTTAATGCAGATAGAACTTTTAAATTAGTACCTTTAGCTGAGGTGATAAAAAGTGAGATTAATGCATCAAAGCTACAAGTGACTGCTATGACTGAGTTAAATGAAACGATTCAAGCACCTGTGGTTGTTGTAAAACCTGTGCAATCATCAGATACAAGATTTAAGTTAGCACTCAAACAGATACAAAAAAATAAAGAGTTAAAAGAACAAGCAAATAGAGAGTTTGAATTATCTGTGACTAAAGTAGCAAATGAACATATTTTAAATTTAAAATCTAAAGATATTGAGCTTAATAAAGCAGAAGTTGATAGTAAAGTATCTATTGCAGAAATTGAGTTGAAAAAGATGTTGGAGAGTGAAAAAACTGAACAACTTGTACAAAGTCAAACCCATGCAGAAGCTCTTTTGGAAAATAAAAATAGATATGAGCAAGGTAATAGAGATGCAATATCTACAAAAGATAGGTTAGAGTTTTACAAGATTGGTGCTGCTGCTATCGGATTTTTATTCTTATTGTTAATACTTGTTATTTATCTGTATAAACGCATAATTGCAGAGAATAAGCTTAAAATGAATGAAAATGAACTCACCCACAAAATGCAGCTTAAAATGTTGGAACATCAAAGTCAAAACTTTGATAAGATGTTGGAACTTGTCAGCTCAGGTAAGCTTTCAGAGAATGTTGAAAAAGAGTTATTGGGAAATATAAGAGATTCTCAGAAAAAAACGCTTATATTTGATGAAAAGCCTAAAAAAGGGTTGATATTTAGAAGGTAGCTTGCTGCTTTCTATCCTCTTCTTCTCTTAATTTATCTAAACTTCCAAAAGTAAAAATACTTGAAATCATAATGAATCCCAAGCTCAATGAAAGATAAATTGTTTCAATAGGTGAGAAGTACTCTTTTGTAGATAATAGATTAAAAATAGTAAAAAGTACAATAATTTGAAGTACTATTAAAATAATTGGTTTAAAGAGTGTTATGTTTTTGTTTACTTGTTTCATTATTTGTCCTTATTATAATTCTATATCGGTAATTATGTAAACTTTTTTAGTTTTATTTTGTTAACATGCCCTAGGAGAGGATTTCGTATATAAACAAAAATATATAAAAAAGGAAATAGTTATGGCAATAAAAGATTTGGCACTGTTTAAATTGGCGGGTTCTGCGTTAAAAAAAGTAAAGGATAAAGTGGCAGGTGTTTCTGAAAAAAAACCCAATAATAGTGATGTTACTAAAACAGGTGAGAGTGTTCAAGAAACCTTTAAAGCAATGTTGGGAAAAACAAAAGATACAGAGGTATCCGAAGTAACTGTTAGTGAAAAAGCAAAAACGGTAACTAAAAAAAATAATGATGATATACAAGAAAAAGTATCTTCAAAAGCCTTAGATACTAAGTCCACACCCAAGGTTGAAAAAGAAGAAACAACTTTAAAAACTCCAGCTACAAAAGAGAAAATGGCTAAAAAAGCTACAAAGCCTGTTGCTAAAAGTACGACACAAAAGGTTGTAGAAAAAGAGACAGTTTCAAAAGAGCACACAAAAGCAAAGAGTGTTGCTAAAAAAACTACGCAAACTACAAAAGAAAAAGCAACTTCAAAAGCTAAAAAACCTATAGATAAAAAAGTTGAGAGTAAAAAAGCAAAATCAACAGCTAAAGAGACTACTTCAACTACTAAGGAAAAAGTAACTAAAAAAGCGACTACAGCTTCATCTAGTACAAAACCTACTAAAAGAGAAGCGAAGATAAATTTATATACAAAAGATATTAAAAAACATTATGGAAGTGTAGATGAATCATTTCTCGCAATCATTGTTAAAAATCTTGGACCATCGATTTATAGAAAAGATGCAGAGTTAGTTTCATGTAGTGATCCCAAAGAGCTGGAGACTGTGCGTAAAAACTTTCTTATCAAAAAACTGGGATTTGATAAAAGTGAAAATGAGATGCTAGATGGAGAGATAGCCAAAGTATGTGAGACATTAAAAGGCGTTAGAACTAAGTATCGAGCGACTTTTCATTATATACTTGCTAAAAATCTCAAAAAAGAGTCAGCTCTAAGTTGAGACTAACTCTTTAATCGCCTCGATAAAAACTTTACTTTTATTGAGGCACTTTGCGACGATGTACTCTTTATGCCCTAGCTTTTTTGCAATTTCCCTATACTCAATGTCCAACTCAAACTCTGTCTCTGAATTATCCAATATGAACGAAATAGGATAGATGATGACTTTTTTATTTATGATTGATTTTAGCTTGTTTTCTAGTGATGGTTCTATCCATTCCATCGGGCCCACTTTTGACTGATAGGCAAGGTGCACATTTTTAAACTCTATGTTTTGTTCACCTAACATGTCAGATAAAATCTCGACATTTTCAATAATCTCTTTTTTGTAACTATCTCCATTTTGGATAATTTTTACAGGAAGGGAGTGTGCTGAAAATATAAGATCATACTCTTTTGGGTTATGATTTTCCAAAGCTAATTTTATCTGCTCTATGATGGCTTGATTGTAGGTTCTATTTTTATAAAAACGAGAATAAATTTTTAAATTTGGTGAATATTTTGCCTCTGATAAAGCTTCATAAAAATCATCAACAGAAGATTTTACAGTTGTTGTTGAATAGTGAGGGTAAAGAGGGATAACGATGATATCATCAACACCTTTTGCTTTGAGCCATTTAGCGGCTGAGAGTGCATAAGGAGGCGTATATCTCATGATATTTATCACTTCATGTTGGGGAAACTCTTTTTTTATATTTTTTAAAAAAGTTTCCGTGTGTTTCAGTAGGGGAGACTTTCCGCCTATCTCATCGTAACTTTCTGTAGCTTCATCTTTTCTACCTGAGATGATTCGTGAAGCGATATAACTTCTCAACATCCCACTTTTAACGGTAATGATGTTTTTATCGTTGAACATGTTTTTTAAAAAAACTTCAACTTCTTCAAGGTCTTTGGGTGCTCCCATGTTTAAAAATACTATTGCTTTTTTCAAGATTTACTATCCATTTTGCCTATTGCACAAGATACAAAACTTTTAGCTTTTGTACCAACTTCTTCAAACTTTCCTAACTCTTCATCTTCAAATGGATAGCCAAGTTTTTTCATTTTATATCTTAGTTTTTCTTCGTCAAAATTTTCATCCGTTTGAAGTGTGATAATTCTAGGCTCAACCTCTAGGTTTACCTCGATTTCATCAAACTCTTCTTTTAATGCTTTTTTGACTGTTCCTGCACATCCACCACACTTGATATTTAAAACTTTGAATTCCCTAACCATATTTTAAATCCTTTCTCCCCAGTAAGTAATTCAATTTTACCATCATGAGCCTTGATAATCTCAAGAGAAAGTGCAAGTCCCAAACCTGAGCCTTTAAGTTTTGTTGTTTTAAATGGCTCATAAAGGATACTTTCATCTTTTATAGGGATTCCACTATCTTTAACTATGATTGTCCCTTTTTCGTATCTGAATGTGATTGTGCCATCTTCATTTTCATCTTCTTCAATTGCATCTATGGCATTGTAGAGAAAGTTTTGCATTACGATACTCAAAAGGTCAAAATCAGCCTCAATTTTATCCTCTTCAAAATTTATAATTAATTCAATATCTTTACTCATGGAGTAGTGTTCAAATGCATCTTCTATCGTCTCTTCTAGTTTTTCAAGTTCAAATAACTCTTTGTTTATCTGTACCCCTTTTGAAAAAAGAAGTGTTGACTTTATAATTCTCTCTACTCTATAAATAGATTTTTTAATTTCAAGAACAATCGGTTTATTTGTAGTTTGTACACGGTTCATAAGAGTGCTTGTCAAAAGTGAAATAGCACCTATCGGATTTCGTATCTCATGAGCTAAATGAGCAGCTATTTTTCCCATAGATGTGAGTCGCTCAGACCTTTTTTGCTCTGTTATATCTGTAGCAGAAATTATTAGATTGTTTTGTGCATGGGTGTTTTTTATGAGGTAGATTTTCCCCTCAAACTCTATCTCACTTGTTGGGATATTACTGTTTATTTTGGTGATAAGAGGAGTTATGATTTTAGCTTTATTGTTTTGTATAAAAACTTCACCGTTTTTGTCAAATACCCAAAGTGCATCGGGTAAGATATCTATGACATTAGAGGTGATATTTTTTAACTCCTTAAACTCACTTTCTAGTTTGTAGGAGTGGTCAATAAGCTCTTTAAGAGTTTCAAGATACTCTTTTTTTTCATCTTCATTTTGCATATATGAATTCCTTAAATGAATCTACATCATACAATAAAACATTTTTATCTCTGTTTTTCACAAGTTCATTACTAAAACCACTTTTGGAAAAAAGGGCAAAATAGTCAACTTTAAAACCTGCTAATCCACACTTTTTTTGAAGTTTATTGAGCGTATTTTTAGAGACTTTATGGTTTTTCCATTTTGCCTCTCCTGCAATTATTTTTCCATCTACTGTTGTTGCTAAAACATCTAATTCAATATGCTTATCCCAATAACTTCCAGACTCAACAATATCAAAATTCTCTCTTATAAGAGAATCTGAAAATATCTCAAAAGTAAATGAGGTGTATTTGTCAAGCCAAATGGAAATCTTTTCTAACACATTTTTAAACTCTCCTGCTTCAATCTCTTTTGCATACGGAGCAACAAATGTAAACCAAAACCGATAAAAACCTTTAGAAAATTTTATCTTATCTTCAATCCTATATCGACGAAACTCTTTTTTGAGAGGTGTAACCAACGGCTTTTCACGAGAGAACTCTTTAAAAATAACACCTTTTGAAAAGAGGATTTGATATAAAGATGAGCCATGAAACTGTGAAATATCATCTTTATAAATTGAGTAAATTTTACGGTTTCCAATAGCAATTCGAAAAAGCAATTTTTCAATATCTTTCTGAATTTTTATATCATCGCTATAGGTAAATAGTGGTTTTAATTGATGATACTTTTGTAGGATATTTACCTCTATATTTTCCAAAAGTGTTTCATGTAAGCGAAGTACATCTAAATCATTATAACCATTAAATACCCCATAGTATTGGATAAGTTCTTTGACATCAAGATAGGAAAAATGTGAACTAAATGCCTTCAAGATTGCCTTTTTATTTGTATTATAGCATGTT
>JAOZKZ010000011.1 GCA_029935075.1 Campylobacterales bacterium | reverse complement strand
TATAATATAAATATAAGAAAAGGATAATAAATGTTTAAAGAGATGTTCACGGAAACAGGATTACAAGAAGGCTTCAAGTTCGACACCAAGTTGATTACCAAGCTAAGAAAAGAAAGCATAGATGATATAATCAAAGGCATGAAGCTCAAGAAGTCACCCAAGTTTAGCATAATACAAAACAAAGGCATTGATATTGATTTTCATAATTCATTATTTGCCCAGGATTTTGAGGATGATTTCTTTGAATACCTTGAAGACCAAGATTTTGATATAGCATGGACAAGAAAAGGCTCAGTAATTGAAATAAGGACATACGATGAGTAGTTTCAAAACCCTCCTTGAGGGGAAGACACATGATAAAGTAACCAGAAAAGACCTCGAGTCTTTAGAGTCCAAGGGTAAATTTGAGTTTACTTTGGCAGGTGAAGGTATCATCATAAAGAAGACTAAAACAGGATACCAAGCACAGGATTCTCAAGGCGAGACAGAGACTTATAAAGACATAGAAGCAGTAATCAGAGACTGGTTTCCAAGGCTTGTGATTAAAGAGTCTAGGTTTGTATACAAAGACCCTTATAAAGGCAAGCTCCCTGGCATATTAAAAGACCTTAGGCAAAAGACAAAAGACCTTAAGAAAGCCTGTATGGTATTAAAGCCAGAAGTAGGGGTGATTACATCTATCCTTGATGCCTTGGATACAATAGAGGTAAACCTTGACATGACAGAGGACACACAAGGTCCTTATAAAAAAGGAAAATAATGTTTAAAGAACTATTCACAGAATCAAAACTTGACAAAGAAGCTAAGAAAATCCTTAAATGGGTAGACGATATTTTAGGTGACCTAAAAGCACCCGTCAAAGAAGCCATTAAAAAATTTCAGCACCTTAAACAAGGCACCTTCAAGGAAATCTTGGCAACCGAGTTAACCCAGTTCAAAAAGATTAGTAAATTCTATGAACTGGATAACAAATTAGCCATAGACGGGACACACCAGGACGGCACCGGGGTAATCAAACAAATACCATTCCCTAGCAATGACCTCCAACACAGAAAAGACTTATTAAAAGCACTTAATGTAAGAATGTTACCTAAGTTTAAGTGACATTGTGGTATAATGGGTATATTTAAAGAAAGGAACAAAATGAAATTCACAGATATAATCAAAGAACACCAGGAGACAAAAGACCTCATAGAATCTGATGCTAATCTTGAGGCGATAGCCAAGGCAGTAAAAGGTACAAAAGGTCTTTTTAGCATGGATAAGCCCCTGAAAAAAGCAGGGTTTAAGACTACACCAATGGGATACAGTTTCCTTAAGGTACAAAAAGGCAAAGACAGCTATATGATAGGTTCGGTTAAAAATGCCGATGCTGGTGATGGTGATATCATCCAGGATGGATATGTGATTGGAAAGTGGAGCTGATGTTTAAAGAATTATTCGAGAATGACTTATTAAATGTTGTATTAAAAGACAAAGACCTTAAATTGTTAGTAAAAACATATGAAAAATATGGAGATGATATTGATATCTCAAAGGGTGTTTTTTCTGGCAACAAAAAAGGTGTCACTGTTACTATCAAAGGTGAAGAACGGTCTAATATAGAGGTGACATTTATTCCATTTATGGTTGATGGGAATGTTCATATTGATGTGACTATTTTTGAAAACTCTGAGGAAATAGCACATGAAGAATTTGAAAATATGGGGTTTGCTGTTGATTTTGTACACAGCACATTCAACTCATAAAAAGGAACATGATGTTTAAAGAATTATTCCAAGAATCAGAATCAGAGGTTATTCAGGGTATTAAAAAAATACTTAAGAACAAAGCTTTCAAGAAAAATGTAAAGGAATTTGACAATAATTTGTATTTTGAAATCTCTGATACCAAGAGTGCCTTGAGGTTACAAAATAGACTAGCGGATGAGATTACCTATGATAGTAATGGTTTCGCTGGTGGAGAAATAGGTTTTTATAAGCAATATATGAAGGCTATTTTTGACACTGATGCCCAGGCATATCTTGAAATAAGATTCCCTGGGAAGGTTCCACAAGATATTATGGAGTTGACCAAGGCTGATACAGTATCTGACACAGAGTATCAGAAAAGATTCAAAGCACTCAGAGACTAAAAAATAAAAGGAACATAATGAATAAATTTAAAGAGCTTTACGAAGCAAAAGACATGAAAAAAACCGCTGAACTTTTCAAAAAGAAGTACAAAGGAGATGACCTCAAGGGTGATTGGGAAGACCATAAACAAGAGCTTTTTGACTCGGGTATTATCAATAAGGACGAGCTAAAAAAATGGGGTAATCCGTTTAATGAGAGCAAGGTAACCCCTAGTAGTGTAAAGAGTGCTATCAAAAAAATTGACTTTGGTATTTTACGCCCTGAGGCTTTTGAAGTAGACCTAAAGAAAACTGATGCTGGTATGGGTGGTGAACCCGTGGTAAGAGTAATCGCCAGGGATTTAAGACCAAAAGACCAAGACGATGCTAATTTAGTATACCAGACTTTGAAAAAGCAGTTCAAAGTAGAAAAGGACTCAGACCAAGAGTTTATGCTCTTTGTGAGATAATCTTAAGCTCCTTTTAAGCCAAAGTATGTTATATTATAACATATTTTGAGAGAGAAGGAGATACAATGAAAATCAATAACCTCAGGGTCATTAAAATCGGTCAAGAGTACAGTGTCCAGGTGAACTCTGAGTTGTATAACAACTTCACCGAAAGAGCATATGCTGAAAAGGCACTATAGACGAGGGTCTTTTAGTAAAAAACAAAGACGAATTTTACTAAAAAGGAAAATAATGAATAAATTTAAAACACTATATGAATCAGAAGAATACAAAACACCAAAGTACGAATATTTCTGGACTGGTGGTAAAGATGATAAGAAAATCAAAAATCTAATCAAAGGTTATGCTTTTCTTGGTAGAGGTGGACCAGCACTGTTCAAGAGTAATAACAAGATAGAACAAGAGCTTAAAAAGTTAGGTGTCACTGAGTTCGGTGATAAAAATAACATGAACGACATAATAAACACAAGAGAAATTTAATGTTTAAAGAAATATTCGAGACACCACTAAGACAAGGCACCAGAAACCCTGGTGATTTTAGTGGTGAATTGGATTTCAAGTCTTATATAAATTCGTCTTTGCTTTTACTTATAGACGATAAGTTTACAGCAAAACGATACAAAATATATAAAACACCCTCGAAGTATTTTGTCACTGATAAAAATGATATATATAAATTATATATAGAATATACATTAATACCAAATGGTATCCAAATAGACATAGCACATTCTGATGAACCGAGGCTTTTTGGTAAATTTATGGAGTATTTAGTAACTAAGTTTACTTATGTTGTATCAGGGGATAGACAAAGCAAGCAAGCAGAAAAATCTTGGAAAAGATTGCTTAAAAATTACAAAGATATTTACATAAATATAGGTAATGAATACGAAAAAATCAACCACAAAGATATAGAAATGTATTATAACACCACGGCAAGAATAGCCATAAAAGAATCTGAACAAGGGTATACAAAGAACCTGATAGATTTTTTAGAAAAAGAAAAAATATCTACATTTAGACAATTAATAGAAAACAGCCCTGAACAGGCAGATTGTTACTTGTTTGAGAGCTGTAGAGACTACTAAGGAACAAAATGTTTAAAGAACTATTCCAAGAAACCCTTAAAGAATCCAGTCTATCAAGGCTCTGGGGACATAATGAAGAACACGACTGCGGAGCCATGACAGCCTTTAGGCTAGGCAGGGACTGTAACGAAGGAAAAGTTTTTACAAAGAAAGAAAAAATGAAAAAGAACCTTGCCTTGGCAGCAGACCTGAAAGCCCTGAAGTACAATATAACCAAGATCATAGGAAAGTATCCAGAGGGAACAGAAGATGTAAAAGAAGTGTCTTATTTCATAGTCGATGTTAATGACCAAGGTGAACTTGCCAAAGACATCATCAATCTAGGGAAGAAATACGACCAGGATTCTGTGCTCTTTATACCCAAAGGAGCCATCCAAAACAAGGATAAGGCTTACCTGACCGGGACCAATGATTGTAAAAATAACTGGCTCAGAGGGGGCACGACAGAGGTATTTAATAAGGGCAAGATGGGGTATGATTCTCCGATTTATACTTCTTATATACACGGGAGACCTTTCCTCTTTGAAGATGTTCCAGAAAATGCAGGGATTATTTTTGGGAGTTCTTCTAATGCCGCCTTGGCTTTTAAATATAGCAAAGAAATTGAAAAGTGATTTTAGTCAGCACAGGTATAGATGACAATGTAATGTCCTTTAGGGATTTTCTTTTAAGTGAAGCCATAAAACCCAAAGAAATAAAATACGGTCTGAATTACCCCGATTTTGACGATAAAAAAATACATCCTTTACCTTTGAATGTTACTTTTTTTACCCTTAAAGGGTTGGTGTATTTTGTAGGTATATATGAGAATGAAGTTTCATTTGGTGTTGTTGCTTATAACCCCAATGAAAATGTTTTTTGGAACATCGGGACGACTATTACTCAAAGAACCCAGGCAGGGATTGGGAATACTGTATTTAACTGTGTATTTTATGTAGCATTAAGGATACTCAAAAAAACCAAAGAAACTGATATTTATTTTAACGGTGGTGATAATCACTTGGATAAATTTTATATGTATTTGACCAAAAATAAAATGTTTATCAAAGAGCTTAAGAAGCTCAACTGGATATATAAATATAAAAAAGATGAAAACTATCATTTTAAAAAGGAACAAAATGTTTAAAGAACTATTTGAAAATAAAATAACAATAACAATAGGTAAAACTTATGTGACTAATAATAAATCTATAGTAAAAGCTATTAAAAAAAGCGGATTGCCTGATCAGGGGTATCATTTTATAGAGTGTGAGGTAATTGAAAGCTATGACACAAAAAAAGTAGGTTCATTAAAAAAATATACAAAACATGGTGTTCCAAGTGGATTCCAAAACAATAGTGACAAATATATTAAACAATGGACCATAAATTCAGAATACAAGGAAAATGATGTTTAAAGAACTATTCACAGAATCAAAGAAATACAAAAACGAGGATGAAATGTCCGATGCTATGCACGATATTTTCAAAAAAACCACAGGGTTTGTCAGGGCTGGATGGGATGAAGACGGCATAGAATTTATGTACGATAACCCCAAGAATGCCAAAAGTGCTCTTAAAAAAATGGGACATGGTAAAAAATACGGCTGGGTAGAATATTTCAAGACCCTTGAGATAGACCCCGATGATGAAAATGTTATCATCGGTGCTTATGATCTTAGTCTTTATGAATCCTTGTTTGGTTCCTTGTATGAATCCAATGAACTAAAGCAAGCCCTTAAAAAGCTTTCTTCAATGGATCAGCAAAGATTCAAGATAATCACCCTTGACCGTTTAAAGACCAATTACGATACAACATGGCAGAAAGAATACTTCTACGGTGATCTGAAAGACAAGTCCAAATCAGATATGACATGGTACATGAAGAAATGGGTACAAATGTTCCCTGATAAAATTGATGGTAAAAGAGTCACTGAGGAAATCCTTGGTGAATTTTATGTAGGTGACCTGAAGAAATACTTCAAGTGACATTCAAGGACTACCTCAGGATAGATGAATACAAGCTGTTAGGCAAGCTCAAGAAGCATGAAAAACTCTTGTATAATAACTACTTAGATTTTTTACAAGATCATTTCAATACTAATATCAATGTAGAGGTTAGTTTCAGAAAGCCTAACAAAAAAAGGCTATTTGGCTGGATTGATTTGATAGGGTTGTCTAATAAAAAATACAAGATAATAGTAGAGAATATCCCCTTTGAGATGCTTGGTAAAATAGCCCATGAGTTTACCCATATAAAGCAATACATAAAAGGCGAGCTTAATTTCACCAAAGACGAGAAAACATTCTTATGGAAAGGTGAAAAAAACCTTACTATAAAAGAATACAACAACATAACAAACATGAGTGAATACAAGGAGGTTCCTTGGGAAAAGGAGGCTTATCAAATGCAAGATAAACTGCCCATTTTATACAAGAAATCTAAACAGCTTAAAGAGTTAAAAGCCCAGGGTGACCCTAATATTGAGTTCATGATACAGAACGATTTGGTATAAATAAAACAGAAAAGGAACATAATGAAATTTAAAGAGTTATTTGAAAATTCAAAATACCAAGTCGAAGTAAACATATCAAGTAGTGTATATGATTATGATTATACAAAAAGAGAAACGATCCTTGGATATAGTAGTGGGGCTCCGGTAGTGGAACTTGAGTTTAATGTGTCCGATGTAGACAAAATATACAGCAAAGTTAAGTCTGCTTTGAAAAAACACACGAAAGCAACAATAGACAAAGAAAATACAATAGTGGATAAAGATGGCACAATACATTTTGAAACATGGTCTAATAATCTCGGTACTCCTTTGTCTAAACGAGAATATAAAGAGGAACTAAAAACCCAAAAGAGAATCAGAATGACCAAACCAGATTTTGATAGGAAAATGTACAAGGTAGTGTATAACATTAACATATTAATTGACGGTGAAATGATGACTCAATCTGATATTAGTAAAATATTTGGTATTGAAAGTGTCACAAAGTATAAAGGAATATTATCAATAAGCGATTAAAAGAGTTAAAAGCGAACCCTTCGAGTTCATGACATCTCCTTAACACACCCTTAATCTTTACAATTAGCTCATAATTGTATTGTCCTTTAAGGTCTTTTATGGTATAATTGGTTATCTTAAAGAGAGAAGGACTAAAATGACCTCAAATTTCAATAACCAAAATGCTTCAAAAATATATGCCGCAGGGGCTGATGACTTCATATACGAAGATACCAGAGATAATATCAATTATGAGTTAAATAAAACTGACTGGCTTTATTTTGCCGATGACGGCATTAATATAGAATCTAATAGAAGCTACCCTGCTACCTCGATAGGTGCTCTGACTAAAGAGATTCTTTATTACGGTGTAGAACTAGGTGTAGAAATTATCCCTAAGACTGTTTCTGGATATTACGAGGGATTTAACCTTGATTATGACCTTAAGTACACCATAGATGGTGAAGAATACAGCAACGATTTGGACTACCTTGGTGATGACCTACAGGAGTTCAGTAGGTTCGTTGGATATAATCAAGGGCTGATCAAGGCTAACCTTGTTCATATCAAGGATAAATTTATCTCTTTGATAGAAGAAGGAACCAAGATAACAGAACATGCTTTTTCTTTGTACACATGTGCTTATGATGAAGTAGCAAGGTTCAGCAATGGCGAATGTATCTATGAGAAGAGTGCTTAATGGCTTTGTTTTTCAAAAGAAATGACCTGATTAAAATAACCTCAGAGCAAAACAAATATTACAAAAGTATTATGATATGTACAGAAAGTAACCAAAATCAGGCTGATTTTAAGAATATTAAAAAAAGAGACTCAGGGACTATTTTTCTTTCCCAGAGTCAGTATGCATTAGACCAGGTAGGAGAAATCCTTGGACAAATAGAAGACTACCCTGAGTATTTACTCTAAGGAAAGAAGGATGAAATTTAAGATGATATTAGTAACAGTAGGCTTACCAGGCTCTGGTAAAACACACTATGCAAAAAACTTCAGGGATTTTGATTATATCTGTGGGGATGATTTTGATACCCTTGATGATTTAATAACCAAACTTCAAGTTTCTTATGGTAATATTATAGTAGACGGGCTATTCTTGACAGAAAAAGTCCAGGAGAGGTTCCTTGGGATAAATGCAAGGTTCATTTATTTTGAACCATGTGTAGAAACCTGTGTATATAATGATAAGATAAGAAATAGAGATTTATCATCAGAGAGTGTTATCAGAAATGCCAGGGTTCACAAGCCCCATGACAAATATATTCATACCTCAGAGACACCAAAAAAATATACTTATACCGATACTGTTATTTCTGATATCAGCTTGGATTCATGGAAATACAATAGTGAAGAATGGTGCACAGGGGGTTCTTATGGTACCTGCTGGGACGAGGACGGTCCAGCTGAGCTATCCCCTGACCCAGAGCTTGGATTAGAAACCTGTACTGGGTATATTGATATTATAGAGCATTTTTTCAAAGGCTCTGAAATAACCAAAGCTATCTTAAATTATAGTCATTTCGTGGAAATGATTCATGATTCAGAGAGTGATTATTACGGTGGGTGCAGAGGGTTCTCTTATTGGCAACTAAAGTATCCAAAGGGGCTTATCAAGGCTATTTTAAAAGACAAATACGGTGTCGATAACACCAGCTACCCCCGGATCATAGAGACACACCCTGAGCTATTTTTATAAGGAAAGAGATGCACACAAGAAAAAACCACAAAACAGCAATAATACTAGAGTTCGACAAAAAGTACAAATACACCAATAACCTTGTGAACCAAATGGTACAAATTCACCATTTTGAACACCTCGGGAATGGTATTTGTAAATTTACTGGGTTTATACCAAGGCTTAAGGTACAGGTGACATCAAGAGCCAAGCTTAAGTTTATAAGCCCTGGGACACACCCAGAGTACTACCTATGAAAGCCAAAAAAGGCGACAAAATGAAATTGAAGACCCTTGGTGGTGATCATTTAATAGATACTACATACGAAGCCGACCCATTAAGTGAATTATACACCTGTACATCAATACTAGGTGATGGATTTTTAGTCAATAATTTATATTATTATGAAGACAATGATATACAAGCACTCTATACACTAGAAGATCACCCGGAGTATTTCCTATGAAAGATATTTATGATGTTTTGTAAAATACACGACAAAGAATACCTCAAAGAGAACTTTTTCCTGGAGGACTCTTTCTGGTATTTGGATGAAGATCAGGCAATAAAAAACCACACAGATGTTGTTTATGAGTACATGGACGAAGACCTCACTGGTGAAATAGTAGACTTAAGTTTGATATCAAACGGAGAATATATAGAAGAGTTTATAGAATATTACCTATATATTGAGGACTACCCAGAGTATTACCTTTAAGGTGCTTTTAAGCACAAGTGTGGTATAATGTACATAAGAAGGATAAGAATGAAACAACAACAAATAGCCCAATTATCACAGATAGAACATGTTTTACAAAAACCATCTATGTATGTGGGTAGTATAGTAAAAGAACCACAAGAAGAATTTGTCCTAAAGGATAACAGTTTCTCCATAGAAGAGAGGAGTTATATTCCTGCTTTGATTAAGACATTCAATGAATGGATAGACAACAGTATTGATGAGTTCGTCAGAACTGGGGGAAAGTTTGCCAATAGAATATCAGTAAAGATGAACCACAATTCGTTTGAATGCTCGGATAACGGCAGGGGTATCCCTAATATAAAAATGATGACCCTGAATAATGAATCAAAATACCAGGCAGAAGTAGCATTTACTGAAATGTTATCAGGGGCTAACTATGATAATGATTCAGAGGCTACCTTGGGCACCAATGGAATAGGATCAAAAGCAGGTTCTATTTTCTCTAAGAAAAGCACAATCATAAACGATGATTCTAAAAAACGAATAACTATTATAACCAAAAATAATCTCTCTGATATTGAAGTAAAGGAAACCGAGTCAAAAGGGCAAGGCATTACTGCCAAGATTTTCCCTGACCTGGGGTATTTTGGGATTACTGAAATAGACGAAATCCATATAGGTATTATTCAAGAGAGATTGCTCCACCTGAGTGTGTCTTACCCTGGGATTACATTTAGATTTAATGGCAAATCTATGAAAATTAACAGCAAGAAATACCTTGAGATGTTCAACACCCAAGAGATATTTCAGCTTAATGATAATGTATCTGTAGCAGTAGGTGTATCCGAGAGTGATACATTTGAGCATTTTAGCCTTGTGAATGGATTAGTAACGAAAGTAGGGGGGACACATATTAATAATATATCACAAGAAATCGTGACCCCTATTAGAGATAAATTGGTTAAAAAATTCAAAACCATCAAACCAAATGATATTAAAAACAAATTGAGAATGATTGTTATCTTTAAAGAGTTCATGAATGCCAGGCATACTAGCCAAACAAAAGAAGAGATAACAAACTCGACTGCCGAGCTTAAGGCTTACCTTGGCGATTACAATATGGATAATTATGTTAAAAAAATATTAAAAAATGAAGATATAATGCTTCCTATTGTAGAGTTGTTTATGTTAAAAGAACAAGCCAAGCAAAATGCAGAGTTAAAAAAGAAAACAAAAAAGAAGATAAAATCAGAGAAATACCTCCCAGCTATTAAACATAAAAAATACCTTTTCTTAACAGAAGGAGAGAGTGCTTCTGGTTCCTTGATCCCTGCTCTTGGTAGAGAAGAAAACGGGTTCTATATGCTTAAGGGCATGCCCTTGAATGCCTATGATGCGAGTTTATCTAAGTTTAACAATAATAAAGAACTCTCTGAACTTTATCAAATCATACAAAATGAAGAGTACGATTATATAATAGCGGCTACTGACCAAGACCTACCAGGGTATACAATCAGGGGATTATTAGCAGGCTTTATAGAGATGTATCTAAAGGATTATAAAGACAAGTTCGGGGTTTTAAACACCCCTGTTTTATTGGCTAAAAAAGGCAAAAAAGTCCAAAGATGGGTATACAATCTAAACGATGACCTGAAACTTCAAAAGGGAGAAAAAGCCAAATTCTTAAAAGGGCTAGGCTCTTCTAACGCATCAGAATTAGAAGAAATTATAAAAATAGATGGATTAAATAATATGATAAAAATGTTCGATTTTAGCCAAGATGGATTAAAGATGCTTGATGATTGGCTCAATTCTTCTAAATCAGATACAAGGAAAGAATACTTAATGAGTAATTCTTTCGATATAGCCAGAGCATAAGGAAAAAATATGAAAAGACAAGACCTAACAGAGTTTTTTAATACAGATTATGTGGATGCTGCTTCTTATGCCAATTTAAGACAAATCCCAAGTTTCATAGATGGGGCAAAAAATGCTTCAAGGAAGATAATATATTGGACCTTTACTAATAACATAAAATACGATATCAAGGTGTCTCAGTATGATTCTAAAGTAGGCGAAGCGATGCAAAGTCTTCACGGGTCAATGGCAGAGGTTATAGTAGGGCTGGGTAAAAACTACACAGGGAGTAATAATCTTGAATGGCTTACCCCTGATGGTAACTTTGGTACAAGGCTGATAAACGAGGCATCGGCACCAAGGTATATATCAGCCCAGGGGTCAGAGTATATGTTTAATTTGTTGAATAAAAACGACTTGAGCATTCTTGAACATCAGACATTTGAAGGCACCAAAATAGAACCTAAATTTCTTTTGCCATCATTACCCATGCTTTTGGTAAACGGGTCTTCTGGTATTAGCTCAGGTTTTGCCAATAAGATATTACCAAGGAACCCAAAAGAGATAGAGAAATACCTCAAGTATAATCTAACAGGCAGAAACAAGACCAATAAACCATTTAAAAACAAACCTTTCTACAAAGGCTTCAAGGGGGATATTGTTCAAGGTGATATACCAAGTCAATGGATTATTCAAGGGATAGTTAAAATGACAGGATTGGTTGCCAATATCACAGAGCTTCCTATAGGTTATAGTCTAAAGAGCTACATCAAGGTGTTGGATAAACTTGAGGATGAAAAGAAGATAAAAGGATATACCGATCTTAGTAACAAAGACTTCCATTTCAAAGTCCAGTTCACAAGAGAAATGCTCCAGAAGGTTAAAGACCCTTTAGATTATCTGAAACTTCAAAAGAAAATAACAGAAAACTACACAGTAATGAACCATGAAAACAGGGTACAGGTATTTGAAAGCCCTGATGATATCTTCCAGGAGTACATCAAGATTAAGAAGATATACCTAAAGAAGAGAAAAGAACACATGGTAAGGTCTCTCTCTATGGACATAAGAGTACTAGTTTCAAGGTATATTTTCATAAAGGCAGTGAATGATAAAACATTAGTAATAGCGAACCGTGAAATCAAAGATATCACTACAGAACTAGGCAAGATACAAAAAATTATCAAGGTTGACGATACCTATGATTACTTAATAGATATGAAAATCCGCTCAATGACCAAAGAGAGACTCTTGAGGCTAATGCAAGAAATCAAGGATAAAAAAAGCACCCTGGATTTGGTAAAAAGTCAGACTGTAGAAGAAATGTGGCTTGGAGATTTAGATGGATAGCATAGAGTATAATGACTACACTAATCTTAAAAACCTAAGGATTTCTATAGAAGCATTCAATGATACATATGATACCAAAAACGAGGATAAGTTCTCCAAGGAGTTTATAAGCGAGATAAGAGCAGTAATAGACAAACACATCGCCTTGGTAAACGGCACGGAGTTATATAAGAAAGGATTATAATGGAAAAAAATAAAGTAGTATTTAACGATTGTTACGGGGGCTTCGGGTTGTCCAAAGAGGCTAAAGCCCTTTATAAAGAACTCTCTGGTAAAGAATACACAGAAGGATATGATAGTAAAGCAACCCCTAGGCATTGTAAATATCTTGTTAAGGTAGTAGAAACCCTGAAAGAAAAAGCCTCTGATAATTATGCTAAACTTAAAGTAGAAGAAACAGGGTGTTTTTACAGGATACAGGAATACGATGGCACAGAGTGGGTAGAGACCCCTGATGATATAAAGTGGGAGAAGATACCTTCTCCAGGGTGTATCGAAGAATACCCTGAACACTATCTTTAGGTATCTTTCTTAATGTCCTTTTAAGCTCTTTTGTGGTATAATAGGGTATAAAAAGAGAGAAGGAAAAGAATGAAATACGAAAAACCAACAGATGCTTGTAAGGATTGTAAATACACTGCCGAGAAGAACGGGCGATCTTTTTGTGACAGAATCTCTGGGGACTTTGCCAGATACGGACCAACAGAGACCAGATGGTGTGGTTATTTTAAGGACAAAAATGAAAGAAAATGAAATGAAAGAATATTCTAATGCTTATTTAGCAGAAAAGATAGACAAAGAGTACAAGCAGTCCAAGGCTATTAGAAAAGACCTCGAAGGGGCTTTTGAGGTGTTCATCAAAGACCTCAAGGATTATGATAAAGAATATGACCCAGGGGTTGATGGTATTTTTGCCCCAAGAGATAGTCTCCAAGGGCTAGAAGAATACACTAATGATATCAAAGAAAACCTCAGCAATAAAAAAAGCCCTTGGGACTTTGCCCTTGAAAATGCCGTCCTTGGTTGGGAGATGAAGAGAGCTTATTACTCTTACAAAGAACATAAAAAAGCCCTTGAAAAAAATCTCGATGAGATGAATTATAGTTATTATGACTAAAAACAAGCTTTATTTTTGGGTGTTTGTCCTGGGTGTGTTGTTTTTAAGCACTGGACAAGCTTTAATGATGATGTGTGGTGTTTTAATGGTTTTATTGTACCCTATGGAAGCATTTGTGGATTGGTCTTCAGATATAGAATAAGAAAGGATTAAGATGGGAATGTCAACAGCAATTTACGGTAAGAGAATAAAAGATATAAAAGAATATATCAAAATGAAGGCAATTTATGACCTGTGCCTTGAAAGCAAAATCAAAATACCAGAAGAGGTCTTGGATATAGTAGAGAATGATTATGAAAAGAATATAAACCTCGATAAATACATTACGGATGAGTCAAGGGAAATGGAAGATGTTAAAAAAGTCTCGGTCAATGACCTTATAAAATTAGGTATAGATTACATTTATTTTGAGAATAGTTACTAAGGTACTTTTAAGCTCTTTTGTGGTATAATAAGGTATATTTAAAGAAAGAGAGAAGATGAAAAATTTATCCAAAATGTGTGTTGGTATGCTGGTAATTATAGGTTATATAATCAATATATACTTTTTAACGACCATCCCTGAACACAGGAATTATCAATGGATCAATAAAGTAGGTGTAGTTATAATCCCAGTAGGTTCTGTAATGGGCTGGGTATATTTTATAGACAAAAATAACATAATGGAGAAAAGATGAAAATTTACACGGATAAAAACTACGGGGCTGACATAGATGGTAACAGAGGACACCAGGTCACGGAGTACGAGCTAGAGTACACCAGAGACGAGACCGAAGAGATATCAGAGATTTTGTTTGAATGTGGGTATACCTCAGAGGACATAGGCTCAGTAGAAATTGAATACCAAGATATCTATATAGAAGTAGACCTACAGGATTATTTCGTAGAGCTTGAGAAACTAGAAAGGCTTGATTAATTAGAAAACTTTATGTCCTTTTAATCTAAGTTATGGTATAATAAGGAACATTTAAAAAAGGAGAGAAGGAGAGATGTTTTATTTAATTGGAGTATTTTTGGTGTTTATTGTACTTTTGTATAAAATATACACCACGACAGACCTAGGGGGTGTAGATGGCATAAGCTTCGTGCCACTTTTGTTAGCAGTGCTTTTGTTATCGTTGTTGAGCTGGGGTTACTTTATACTTAAACTTATAGAGGTATTAGTAAAAAACTTTATGTCCTTTTAATCTAAGTTATGGTATAATAAGGAACATTTAAAGAGAAGGAAAGAAAATGAAAATTTATATGATAAAAAGTGACTTAAAAAGAGGTCTTAACGAATACGATACTAAAGAAGTCGAGACCAAGTTTAACCAAGGAGATTTTATCAGGGTAGCTGATATCTGTACTGATGACCTTGAAGAGGCTTATACTCTTACTCAAAATTACTCCGAAAGCTGGACATTAGACTCAAGGGCTAAGAGACTCAGTGGCAAAAGAGAATACACAAGAAGCACCACAACAGGTGATGTGTTCGTAAGAGATGGTAGATTTTATTGTGTTAGTTCTTTCGGGTTTACCGAGTTTAACAAGGATAAATGATGGATTTTATTAAATGGATGAAAGAACACAAAGCATGGACAGAGTACAAAGAGAACTACGACCTGGATGATGATGTTCATATTTTCCTTGAGGGGAATAAGCCCCAAGATTACCTTGATTCTGGGTTCGCCTGGGAAGATACCAATGATGTAAATTTCTGGGTGGACCTGAACAAAGAATGGTTAAAACATATCAATGAGCTAAAGGATGCGTAGCTGGTACGGTAAAGAAGTCCTCCCTGAGACCGATATCTACAAAGGATGTAAGAGAGGAGCAGGATACCAGAAGTTTAACATCAAAGGGGTGTTTATGGACCCCGAAAAAGACTATCAGATAATCACCCTTAAACTAAAAGGCACAAATTGGAAAGAAAACTCCAAGGAGATTTTTGTCGAGTTCTCCTTAGAGGACAAGGTGTATCCCCTAAAGGCGAGGTATTTTTGTAATCTTCCTTTGTGGATGGCACAGGAAAAGCTATTACACAAGATAATTCCAGGCTCAAAGCAGTTCCTACACGAGTACCAAGAGGTGCTTAAAAAATACCCTGAGTACTTCCTGTGAAAGAGATTCTCTGAAAGGAAACCTATGAAAGAATTTTTTGTAAGAGCAGGGAATACTTTTACTAATTGTAGTATACACTCCGAAGAGGACCTTAAGGCTCAAGGGATATCAAAGGCAACACGATACGATAAAAATGCCAAGAGCATAGCCCAGTATTATGGTTCTTGGAGTATATTTACTGGGTTTAGAGACCCTGTAGAAGCCAAGATATGGATAGCCAAAAAGAGAAATATAGTCCTCGAGAGGCAGATTTTATTAGATAAGGCTTTGTCAGAGGATTCAGATGAATATATCTGTATGATGTATTTTAAAAGTGAAATCAAAAAGAACAATAAATTTTTAGGCAAGATGCTTAATAAATACCCAGAATACTTTTTATGAAAGGAAAAATATGAAAAATAAATCGGAAGAGAAAGGGGGTCAAAAAGTCGGAGAGAAATTGAAAATATCAGTTCTCTCCGACTTGTGACCTTACACCTGGATTTTTATACCCAAAAGGGTTATATATCAGGAGCCTTGGTGTCTATTTTCGACCGTCTCTTGGACAAAAACAAGGATGTAGAAGTTTTGATTATAGCAGGTGATGTATCACATTATAATACTGATATAAGCATCATAGAACAAATAGGCAAAGACTACAACTATAAGAAAATATTCATGGTCATTGGAAACCATGATCTTTACCTAACATCAAATAATCAAAAAAATAAATACCACAGGGATTCTAAAAACAGAGAGCAAGAGTGGTACGATTACAAAGACCCCGAGGGCGTAGTTAATATTCTTAATGGTGATATCATTGAGTACAAAGGGGTTAAGTTCGGGGGCTGTATGGGATGGTATGACATGAGCTATAACACAAACAGCATGTACGGTACTGATAACATTACCCTTTGGAACCAGACCATGAACGATTCAAGGTTGATTTACAAAATGGGTGATCCTTATGATATCTTTGCCCAGGAACGACCTAAAATCGAGAGTATTCTTAAGGCTGATGTCATTATTACTCATATTAGCCCTTTGTGTTCAGGGATTGCCTTCCAAGAGCAATACAGAGGGCAAAAAAGCAACATGTTTTATTGCTTCGATGGCAGAGAATACCTTGATCAGACTGATGCCAAGTATTATATCTACGGCCACTCACATGGGCATTTTGAATACGAAGCCTATGGTGTAAAATGTATAATGAATGCCCTTGGATACCCAAATGAGAGAACTAATGTCAAGAAAACTATAATAGAGATATGAGTGATTCTTAAAGAAAACTACCTCTACAGGACTATGAATAACTCCGTGGTTTTGGTTACCCAGATAGACGACCACAAATACCCAGTTCAAGGGAATGTGATAAAATATAACAGAATGAGTTTTGATTCTGAGGATTTCAGGGGTTTCAAAGACTGGAGATGGGCTATAAATGGTTATTTTACTATAAAAGACAACCCAGAGTATAAAGACGCTAATCTGGTTAGCCTTATTGGGCACATAAAAGACAACCCCGAATACCTACTCTGAAAGGAACCCCGTGATAAAAACTTATTCTATTACTGGCATGTGGGAGCCAAATTGTTGCTACCTGTATGAAAAAAGAACCAAAGAAATCCTAAGGTTGTTTAAAAAAAGAGAAAGAAACACCCAGGCTTGTATGCTTATTGTTAAACCATTTGAACATTCTGAGAAAAGAATAAGAGAATACACAGACGCTGGTAAGGTTATAGTATTGTATGAAGAGCTTTATACTATTGTAGTAAAAGACCACCCCGAGTACCTTCTATGAAAGACCTTCTCTAAGTTTTGAGTTAGTTTAATGAGTTAGTTTAAGAGTTTTACCCCGTTTTAAGGGAAGTTGTGGTATAATAAGGTATATCAAGAGAAAAGGAGAGTCATGAGATACGGAAAAGCATTTTGGATAACCTTGTTTTGGAAGCAAAACCGATATCACAAAAGTGGTATAATAGGGCATACTATTAAAGTAACCCTTAATCTTATCAGACAAGGCAGATATGATCTAGTCCCTGCCGGGATACTTCATGACATAGGCAAATCATTTTCGGCATACCAGGATGAAGAGGATATCCTGACTGGAGAGTACAGTTTTACTAACCATGAAGCCTTTGGTTACCATATAATTAAAAATTGGAGTGTCTCTGACCACACAAAGGATATAGTCCGCTGGCACTATTTGCTAAGAGGAATGTCAAAAGCCAAAGAAAAAGGAGAGTACTCCAAGTACAGAAGACAACGCAAAGTATGGGACAAACTCCCCTTGGGTTTCAAAGAAGACCTCAGGGTGTTTATGAAAGCCGATGACAAAGGAAAAAAAGCATGGATATGAACGATATCGAAAAAGACAAATATTATTTTTACAATTCTTATCACCCTGGTGAGATCAATAAGATCGTTTATGCTGGTAAAAGTGTAATTAAAGCGATAAAAAAATACCAATTCTACTTAGAAGGGCTTGATATAAAAAGTAAATTCATATATATAGGTTATGAAAAATTAATCAAAGAAGTCAACATCAAGGACGACCCGGAATGCTTCTTATAACAGACCTAAAAGACATAAAGAAAAATAATCTTTATAAGATAAAGAGCCTTAAGGATTTCCAAGGAGACCCTTTTGAGGTAATCGGTAAGTGTTACAGAAAAATACAACAACAAGCCTGGTTCAGGGATAAGATAAGAATCAATTCAAAACAGTTAATCAACTCTTGGAGTATTTATTCGGATTTTAATAAACAATACTTGATTCACGAAATCAGCATAAAAGACGACCCTGAGTACTTTCTGTGAAAAACCAAACCGGGCTACCAAGACTAAAAAACTGTAATGTAAAAAAAGACTGCGTTCTTTATATACACAAAGAATTATGGTACATTCATGACACAATGGAAGGGCAAGATATGATAAAGGTTACTAACAAAAGGATAAAAAACAGAGAAAGCAAAAGGAAATACATCCTAATCAAAGAGGAATACCTCAACCTGGAAGACCTTGATATTTTCAGGGTTACATTAGAAGATAACCCTGAGTACTTTCTTTGAAAGCCCTTAGATGAGATTAATAGAAGTAGAATATGCTGGGGAGAAGATGCTTGTTTTATGTATCAGATCAGAGGTCAAGGAAAACTTTTCTTACCATGGTTTCCTTGTAGGTAAAAATATTCTTACACACAAGAGTAAGTTCATAGGGTTAGCAAGAGATAAAAAAGATGCTTATTTAAAGTATCCTGAGTACTTTCTATGAAAGAGATTCTATGAAAGAGATTCTTTGAGACTTTATAAATAACATAAAAGGGAAAAATATGTATAAAACATTTTTAGAATCAGTAGATAAAAAAGGGGTCATGGCTTCACAAGGAAGACCATTAGATTCAATGGGATGTACTAATTGTTACCTAAGAGTAGGCAAATATCCATACACATCTTTAGATAAAGATTATGCTAAAATGTATCAAGCAAACCAAGATAAAGTTATTGGATGGTTCGCTACTAAAAACAATATGGCTGTTGGTTATACTGTTCAAGAGCTTTCTGAATTTGATAAAAAAGAGTTCACTGGTAAGGGTGTCTTTAGAATTTATTCTAATACAGGCACAAGTATAGTTAAAATTAATCTTCAAAAAGGCAAGGTTTATTTCTTGGATAATGAACACTACCTCGAGACTGATAAAATCAAATGGCTGAGCCCTATGAGCTACCATAGGTTGTTTGTCGATGATACCCCACAAGCTATGCGTGGGTGGCAGGGAATGGTGTGAAATTTAAAAATTTTTTGGAGTCCCCAGTAAGAACAGGAACATCACATAAACACAATTATTCTTTAAAATCAGACTGGGACTTTTACAAAAATACTGAATTTGTAAAAATGGTACATGATAATTTCACTTCTAAGGGATATAAAATTTTTAAATCCCAGAATAAATATTTTATAATACAAAAAGAATATCTACTTGGTGTAGAATTCACACTAAGAAAAGATGGTATACAGATAGAAACCGCTCATTCATTAGAAAAAGGTTTATTTATTAAATTTGTTGATTATTTGACTACTGAATATCAAATTGTGTTTTCTGGAAATTCTCAATCAACACAGGCTGAAAAGGCATGGAAAAAAATCATTAAAAATAGTAATAATGTATATATAGATGTAAATGGTGATGTATTTAAAATTAACAAAAACGATACAAATCAATATTATAACAAAAATACCAGAATAGGTATAAGCAAAAACAAAAATGATAATTACACAATAAGAGAAGAAATATATAAAGAAAAATTATTAAATTCTGGTGGGTTTAGAAAATTAGTCAACGAAAACCCAAAAGAAGCGGATAAAATTCTATTTAATTTGATAAGGTAAAAGATGAAATTTAAAGAATACTTAAAATTAGACGAGGTTTTGATAACTTTCGGAGGCAAGCGACCAAAATTTGGACAGGTGGTCCTTTTGGCTGGTGGCGCAGGGTGCTTTGATAAGAATACACAAATATGTACTAAAACTGGTATGAAGAAAATATCTGAGATTAATGAAAGTGATTTAGTACTAAGCCTAAACTCAGATGGTACAAAAGAATATAAACAAGTACAAAATACATTTATCCACCAACCAGAAAAAGAAATAGTTAAGTTAACCATAGAAGATAATAATGAAATTATTGAGATTATATGTACAGAAGATCATGAATTTTTAGTAGATAATAAATATATAATGGCTAAGGATTTATTAGGGTTAGAATTGTGAATGAGATTAACTCTTGTGTATATATTATAAATTATAATGGGGATAAACATCCACCAAAATATATAGGCTCTACTTTTCAGTATAAATTAGATAAAGGTTATATGGGGTCAACTAAATCAAAAAAATGGAAAAAAATTGTCAACGAAGAAATGATAAATCATCCTAGCCGTTATGATATTTCAGTTATATTTAATACAAAAACAAGAGATGAAGCTACCATATTAGAGGCCATAATACACAAATTTTTAAACATTGATAAAAATACATTGTATTGGAATGAAGTAAAAGCTAATGCTTATTTTGATACAAGTGGCATGAAATCATATCAAATGTTAAATGGTGATTATACTATGTGTAAAGTTGAGGATGCGAAAGATGAATGGATTTTAAGAGGGCATAAACTTGGTAAAAACTATGGTATAGTTGGAGAATCGCATCCAAATTTTGGAAAGGTATATACTCCAGAAGAAAAACTATGCTTTGGTTCACCTAAAGAAAAACATCCATTGTGGGGTAAACACCATACTGATGAATCAAAACAAAAAATAAGTGAGTCTAATATTGGTAGAAAATGTAGTGATGATTTTAAGAAAAAATGTTCAATTAGACAAAATGGTGAAAATAATATCATGTTCGGCAAACATCATACAGAAGAGAGTATAGAAAAAATGAAAACTTCTATATCAAAAATACCAAAACAAAAATGTATATATTGTGGGCTAGAAACAACACCAGGCAATATAAAAAGATGGCATAATAAAAACTGTAAATTAAATGACTCATTTTGGGAAGAATGGTAAAGGATAATAAATGAAAGTAATAAAAATAGAAAAACTACCTAAGCAAGTAACTTATGACATAGAAGTAGAAGACAACCACAATTATTGTATAACCGATAAAGAAATAGTAGTGCATAACTCGGGTAAAGGTTTCGTGGTGGATAAACTTCTTTCGATTGAAGCGAAAATTTTTGATGTCGATGACATTAAAAAGAAAATCGTCTCGCCAAAGACCATTAAGCTCAATAAAAAAATTATGGATACTTATGGTATTGATGTTACTGCTTTAAAGCTTAATGTTCCAGAGGATGTAAAGCTACTCCATAAGATCAACCAGGAGATGGGAATCGCCAAAAAAGACCAAGAAAATTTCCTAAAATCCCAAAGAAATAAAGACCGTTTGCCTAATATTATCTTTGACACCACGCTTAAAAACATTTCTAAACTACAGGAACTTGTAGACACTGTTACAGATGCTGGGTATCAAAAAGAAAATATCCATGTGGTATGGGTAGTAAACGATGTAGAACAAGCCATAAAACAAAACCTTTCAAGGGAGCGTATAGTCCCACATGACATTTTGGTCCAGACACATGAATTAGTCTCTGCTACTATGGCACGGCTACTGAATAACAACGAGTTCATGAAGTATGTACAAGGTGATATTTTTTTCGTATTTAACAAGCAATTCGTGGATTCTACTATGAGATTTGCCCAGGATTTGCATAAAAACTACGGTGATGTAGAAGACGGTCAAGAGGAATTTAAATACCTAAAAAATAAGAAAATAAAAGACAAAAGAACAGGGTCCTTTGTAGAGGATGCTCTGATCTTAAAGGTGAAAGCAAAGGGTAAAAGACCCATGAGTTTCGGTGATATACCATCTATGTTTATAGACAGAATTAAGTCCTATGTGCCACACAATACACTTAAAGCATGGGGTGGTTGATCTTACTTTAAGTTTATTATGGTATAATGTAAGAGAAGGAAAGAAATGAAAGAAATGAAAATGTATAAAAAAGCAGGATGTTCACAATGCACAAACGGTCAGATATATTCTGATGGGTGGAGCCACTTAAGCGTAATTTATTACGAAAGATGCCCTTGTGCTAATATAAAAACCAAACGATACAAAAAGTGGTTAAAAAAAGACAAAAGTCATATGCTTTGTAAAGATGTAAATAAGAAAAAGTTCTATGATAATAACTCATATATAATAGAGGGTGATAACAGCACTGATAGGGACTGGTAATGAATCTCAATAAAGCCAAGATGACCCAGATTAATCCCTTGAAGTATTCTTTCAAAGAGGGAGAAATAGTCAGGTCACATGATAACTATTTTACTATTTTTTCTGGGGAAGATATACCTCATTCAAACACAGACAGGGCGAGTATATCTGTTACAGGCATACAGAGCAGCATATACACATTTATATTCAGGGATGAAATAGATTCTGTCTTGGATATTAAGAATTACCCTGAGTATTACCTTTAATGTCCTTTTAATGTGTTTTATGGTATAATAACTCAAAGAAGGAAAGAAATGGACCTAAGAAATACTACTTTTACCCCCATTCAAAAAAACCATGAGTTCTTTGAAGGGGAAATTATCAAGACCAAAAAAGGCTTATATAAAGTCCTGAGGTGTGGCAAAAAGAGGGTAGAAACTATGTTTTGCCTAAAAATAGGGAAAGACCAAGGCTCAATAGTAAGAACATCAGAGGTCTTGGAGTCCCTGACCATAAAAGACCACCCAGAGTATTATCTTTAGAAAGCAAGGAAAGCATGTATATAACAATATTTAACTCGGTATCTACCTCTGGAAAAATACCTTATTCTCCTTATGGAGACAAGACCTTTACTTTTGAATCTACCAGGGTTGATTCGATTAAGGATGTTTATTTCCAGTTGTGTAGTAACTTCATGCTGAATATCCCCGTGACCAAGACCATCAAGACATACAGACGAAGAGAAAACCTTAATGCTATTTTTGTTGAAAAATTAGACTGGATTACGGTTGATCTTGACGGGATTACTAAACTATCAGACAGAGAGCTTTGTATAAACTACTTTAAAAAGCAAAACTACGGCTGTATTTTGGCTGAATCAAGGAACCCCTTGAATATAAAAGGGGTGCTTTTGGTCAATAACCTGACACCCAAAGAAACCAAGGCAGCATTGAAAAATATCCAGCAATTTGTACCAGGGGTAGTAGACCTGAGTGTTTGCCATTATGCTAGCTATCAGGCACCTATCCTAAAGTCAGAAATCCTTTATCAGAACCTTGATGGAGTTATGTTAGAAAAAGTCCAAATGAAAGAGACCGTCCAGGCATCACAAGAACTCCCAGAAAATGTCCAGGATATATGTCGTGATATTTTTATCCAGAAAGGGTACCAATTTCATGGTAATCAAGGCACAGTAGTATGCTCTCATTATTCCGAAAAAAAGACCCCGAGGGGATTCACATGGAACCCTGGGGCTCCTTTTTGGATGAGCCACTGGAACCCTGACAGAAGAGAAGATATCTGGCAAGAGGCAGTAAAGACCAAAGAATACAAGAAGTTCTATAAAGACCTTTCCAAGCAAGAGATAACCCAGATAATGCCTACTGTAAAAGAGAACCTTTGTACAAGGTTTCTTGATAAAGAAGAAGAAAAAGTAAGAGATTTCCTGAGTTCTTTTAAAGTACTTAAGATACAAAGCCCTATGGGGACTGCCAAGAGCAATATTATAGACGAGGTGATCAAGCAAAGCCAAGAAAAAGGACTAAGGTTGCTCTTGATTACTAACAGGATATCCTTGGCAGATGATATGGCATCAAAATACCCTGATATAAAGCACTATCAAGCCCTTGATCTCAATAAGTACCAAATAGGGGATAATTTGGTGACACAGGTTAACTCATTGTGGCGATACAGCCTGAAGTATTTCGATGTGGTTATTATAGACGAGACGAGTAGTCTTTTGTTTCAGCTCTTGAACCTTGAAAAGAACACCAAGAACATTATCACCAAGGTATTTGCTACCAATAATAAGAAAGTCGTCTTGGCGGATGCTTTTTTATTCGATGATTTAGTGTCTTTATTTGGTTCTAGTGTGCTTGAGATAAACAACGGTTACAGGGACAACGCGGAGTTATTAATGTACAGCCAGGTAGACCGCTGGGTCCAGGAGATACTAAAATGCTCAAAAGAGGGTAACATAACAGTATCATCAGGGAGCACAAAAATCCTTAAAATCCTCGAGCTTCTTTTTGAACAAAATGGGATTACTTATTTCACTGTTTCATCAGAGACTACTAAAAATGAGAAAGCCTTGGTGTATAAGCAGTTTCAAAAGACTAACCCTAAGTGGAATGTGATAATGTACAGCCCGACTATCACCGTGGGTATATCTATCCTGGCTGATTCCAGGGATCATTTTCACCTCGACAGGGGCAACTCCATGGACACTGTTTCAAGTATCCAGATGATAAAACGCAACAGAAATGCCACCAGGATACACATGGTCTTAGGGGAAAGAATCAAATACAACCCTACCACAATAGAAAGAATAGACACTAAAGAATTTAATAACATAGACGATGACGGGGATATTACTGGTGTATCGGATGTAGGCTTAAAGTTTGCTGAAGTAAAAAGGCTGTATAATACCCTTGAGAATAGACACAAGGTATCTTTCCTGAGCTTATTGAAATATCAGTTCAAGACCTCAAGAATACAACAAATAACCGAAAAAATTACCCCTTTTGTATACAAGGTAGGCAAGCTAGTAGAGAAAAATAACACCCTCCATGCCCTTGAATTGTTCGAGCAATACAAGAAAATGTCCCCTGAGGAACTATCTGATATAGAGTATGAAATATTCAGCAAGACCAAAGACCAAGAGCAAATAAAGGTATTTAACAACTTAATGGCAGACCGCAAAAACCTGAGTCTTGAAAAAGAGGATATTGAGGCTCTTGTTCAAGAAGACATCAGGACACCTGGGGCGATTGAGTGTTACAAAATGATACACAAGATGCCTACTTTGGTCAAATCAGAGAACAACTTCAGCTGTAGTATAAACAAGTACAAAGAACTCCTTGGTTTAGGGTATGATCTCAGGGATTACGGGTACTTAAAAGACAACCATATTTACAGGCTAAATAATACCTTGGTTTATTTGTACAAGAAGTATCTCACTTAGGTATTTTTAAGGTTAATGTTAGGTTAAAGTGGTATAATACAGCATGAAAAAAATCACCACAGAAGAATACAAAAATCAGATTAAAGACCTAGGGGTTATTTGCCTTGGTGAATATACTCTTGCTAAAGTAAAAACAAAAC
>JAOZKZ010000269.1 GCA_029935075.1 Campylobacterales bacterium | reverse complement strand
GTCGCAACACCTTGCATGATAGCGGTACCATCCATGTTTATCGTAGCACCAAAAGGAACGGTAAAAGATGCAACTGAGTTATTTACACCCAATCTTTCTGTAACTGTTCTCAAAGTTACAGGAATCGTAGCATTTGAACTTGATGTACTAAATGCAAATACTTGTGTATCTCTCATCTTTTTCAAAAAAGTTCCAACATTTACACCTGAAAAAACTTTTAGAACTGTCATCAATGTAAAAAACAGATGTATCATAAGTGCTGCAATCAAGACGATAACATACCCTGCCAAATCCGCCAACAGACTCAAACCTAAATTTGCAATCGCTTTAGCAATCAATGCAAATACAGCGTAAGGAGCAACTGCCATGATGATATTTACCATATTCATCATGATTTCGTTTCCTATCTCGATAAGCTTTACAACTGGTTCAGCTTTTTTACCAACCATAAGGATTGAGATACCTAAAAGAATTGAGAAGAAGATAAGTTGTAACATTTTACCAAGTGCCATAGCATTAACGACATTACTTGGAATTATGTCTATAAGAACAGAACTAAGTGGTGGTGCATCTTTACCAATAAAAGCAGTTGTAGTTGTTAAGTTTGCACCCTCACCTATACCGATTACGGCTGCTATAGTGATAGCGATTGCGATTGCCACAGCAGTTGTAAGCATATAAAGAGCAAATGATTTTGCACCAACTTTTCCAAGAGCTCCTATATCTCCAATACCTAATACACCAGTAATAAGAGAGAAAAATACCAATGGAACAACAAGCATTTTTAGTGCAGTAACGAACATTTTACCGATAATATGAAAAAGTCCATTGACGATATTATCACCGACAAATGTACCCTCAGCATTTAAACCTGCAAAATTAATAGCAAGTCCCACCAATATACCTAAACCCATACCAATCAATACTTTGGTGGTAAGCGTCATCTTCTTCTCTGCTACTACTGCCATAATCTCTCCTTTTTAGTTGTTAAAGAGGAGAAAAGTTCCCCTCTTCTAGCTTCTTCTAAAAGTTTAGATAATAAATAATTCTAAAATCATCTCTGTCTTCACGAGTCGATGTATCTGTTTGGTCTTTCAAAGAGTATCTAACTCTAAGTTTTGACATTGCATTGATTTTATATTTTGCATCTATATTCATCTCAGTAAAATCATCTCTTGCAAATCCATCATCAGCAGCGACATCAACATAACCAACTTTAAAACTCATTCCAGCAAATGGATGTGCTATTATCTGACCACCAAATGCTTCACTTGGCTCATAGTTCCCATAACCTTGTTGCCAATCAGAGTACATTGGTCCAGATTCTACAGCTTTGAACTCATTGTCATCAACTTTGTCATACAAAAGTGCAAAGTCAAACATGCCCATGCTTGTTCCTACTTTTACACCATATAGAGTTGAATCATCTCCAACATTGTAAGCATTTCCACCATACTGAGCTTTGATATATGTTTTATCTCCAAAAGGAAGTGCATATTTTGCATCTATATAACGGTAATCATCTATTTTGATAGTATTTCCTGCTTTGTCTTCATCACTAAGAGCCATTACATATTGTGCTCTAACACTTAAGTTTGGAATTGTGCTATTTTTAACAGAGATATATCCTAAACCATCTTCGCCCCATTTTGCATTTTGATCTAAAAACCCATTATCTTTTGATGTAAATCCTGAATATCTTTTTACATAACCTAACTCAATAGCTGTATCTTTTATATCCTCATTTTTGATAACTACCGCTTCATAAACTGAAGGTAAAATTCTCAAATCATGGTTTTGGATAAGCGGAGTTGCAAGCTGTTGGCGACCTATTTTAATAGTCGTATTTGTCAATCCTTCTCCCACGCAGTTAAGACAGTACTCCAAATAAGCTTCACCTAAAAAAGATAAATCTTCTCCAGTACCCCTCTCAAGAATACTTGTACCAACACCCTCTTCTCTAGTAAAAATATTCCCAAGTCTATGACTACCATAGTATGCGATACCAGCTTTTAAACCATTATATAATCCAGTCTCATACTTCATAATACCACCAGCGGTTAATGCCTGTGCATTGTCAGCCGTACTTGGTGCATCGAAACCTCTGTTAAAATAAAACACTCTAGCTTTTGTAGAGTAAGTTCCATTTGTAAAAGCCTCACCTAAAGTTGTTGCAGATGCAATCTGTGTTAAAGATGCAATTGCAATTGCGGATAAAATTATTTTTTTCATTCTCTTTCCTAATTTTTAATTTTGTTTTTTTGCATAAAATAGACTAAACCATATAGCCCAAAACCTACTACATACGATATGTATTCACTTCCTAAACCTAATTTCTCTGCCATGACATTTGGCACTAACATAAATGGAACAACAGCCAATAACATCAATCTCTCAATTCCACTAGTTCTTGTTAAAACCCAACCTTGTGTTGCAGAGGAAAAAGCAAACATCCCAACAACTGCTGTAAAAAATATAAGTGCTATTTCTCCTGGATTTGTTATCCATTGCCACCCTGATGGATTATTTGGGTCAAGTGCATCTACACCATCTATGAGCAATAGCTTATTGTTAAAAAAGAATGCAAACGGAAGAATTGCAGTCCTTATATCATAAGCAAATCCTTGTAAACCTGTCTTTATCGGATCACTTTTGGCGATTCCAGCGGCGGCATAAGCCGCCATTCCCACAGGTGGTGTGTCATCGGCTAAAATTC
>JAOZKZ010000089.1 GCA_029935075.1 Campylobacterales bacterium | reverse complement strand
CTGAATAGGTTTGTATCTGAATAGGTTTTTACTTATACCTTAAAAAGGGGGTTAATCCCCTCTTTTTAATCTTCTGTTACCCTTTATGATAGATATGGGGATATTTCTGACGAATCATCTGTTATTTACTTTTAATTATTTCGTCAATTAAGTTATGCTATACTTTCGATATAATTATGTTTATGGGACTTACTGATGAATAAAAAGCCTGGATATGTTTTCGTTTGGCCGATAGGCACTAGAATCATCCACTGGATGATGGCACTCTCTTTTGCAACTGCATTTATTACTTCATTTTATGAACATCTGTTACATGACCATGTTGCACTTGGTTTTATCTTCTTGATTATTATTGTTTATAGACTTATATGGGGAGTTATAGGCCCTCAATATGCTACTTTTAATACCTTTAAACTGAGTCTTCCCCAGTTGAAACATTACTTTGTTGAAAAAATACAAAATAGATGGAGAAAAATTCCAGCAGGACATAACCCAGCTTCAAGTTGGTTTACCGTATGGGCATTGGGTGTTGGTTCTGTTATCGTTGTAACTGGATTGCTTCTTTATGGAGTACAAGAAGGTAAAGGCATCTTTATGGACTTAAATGATACTCATAGCCAATATATGGGTATTTTAACTATGATTCATAAATACTCTTCGTATCTGTTTTTGGCTTGGGTTGTTATCCATATATTAGGTGTTATGGTAGAGCAATTTTGGCATAAAACTGGTATGGTTTTTGCGATGGTAAATGGTTATAAAAAAACAGAAGGGGAAGATACCAAAGTAAAACCATGGCTTACTGTTTTTGCATATATGATGATTTTTATCGCCATTGGAACTTACTTTTTTATAGTCAGTAGTAACTACAACTTTTTAACACTTCGTAAATATACAAATGTTGACTATGAGCAGATGCACCCAGTTTATTACAGTAATTGTACTGATGATTGTCACAAAATTTATCCACCATTTTTACTGCCAGAAAAGTCATGGAAGAGAATTATTGATGATATGGATAATCACTTTGGAGAAGAGCTTACAGAAGCAAATATCTCACTATCTCAACAGACATCCATAAGAGAGTTTTTATATGAAAACGCAGCTGAACATTCAACTCGTGAAGCGGCAGTAAAGACTATGAAATCTTTGGGAGATTTAAGACCAAAAGCAATTACAAAAACAGCTTATTGGAGAGAGACGCACAAAAATATTCCAAGAAGTGCTTATAGAGATAAAAAAATCAAAGATAAATCAGACTGCTGGAATTGCCACAAAGATTTTGAAGACGGTGTTTTATCGGATATGAATATCATCTATAAGGGTCCTTTTCAAACACCTAAAAAAAGGTAATAGTAAATAAGTTTTTCTTATTTACTGACGAATAAACTCATGTAATAATTGATAAAAATCGTTATTCTTTGACATAAATCATTAAAAATTATTAGTTTTACTGCTATAATCTATAAGATAAACTAATGATTAGGATAATATTTGTCCTAATTAAGTATCTAATACATTAAAGGAGAAATGCTTATGAAGGTTGAAGTATCGAGAAGAAAATTCCTTCAAGGTAGTGTCGCTTTAACGATTGCTGGTGGAACTTCTATCACCGCAACTAATCTTTTTTCAAATTCTGAAGAGAAGAGAAAAATCGAAGCAACTACTATGACTGGTACAGGTGATGCGAAAGAGATAGCAACACTATGTGAAATGTGTGTAAATAAGTGTGCAGCATTAGCACGAGTAGAGGGTGGGGTGGTTACAAAATTAAATCCGAATCCTCTGTTTCCAAAATCTAAAAACATGTTGTGTGCTCGTGGAAATGCGGGGATTCAAGCTCTTTATGATCCAGATCGTCTAAAATCTCCAATGATTAGAGATGGAGAAAAGGGAAGTGGAAAGTTCAAGAAAGTTACTTGGGATGAAGCGTATGAGTATATCAAAGTCAAGATGCTACATATTCTAGATGAAGAACAAGATAATAGATCTTCATTTCTGTTTTGTGCAGGTGAGGGTATGGCTGAACATACTTTTAAACAATTTTATGAAGCATTTGGTTCAGCAAACTGGCTAAATCATGCCTCTATCTGTCTTCAAACTGTGGCTTCAGGTTACGGCGTAACTATCGGAGCATATCCACAAGCTGACCTTGATAATGCTGAGTATATCATCATGGCTGGTGCGAATAGAGCAGAAGCTATCGTGACTCCTGATACAATGGATGCATTTAAGCGTACCAAAGGTCGTGGTGCAAAGATGATTTGTATTGATCCTCGATTTACCAATACTGCTGCAAAAGCTGATAAATGGCTGGCTATTAATCCTGGAACGGATTTAGCATTTGTCTTAGCACTTACTTATGTGGTACTTACTGAAGAGTTATATGACAAAGAGTATGTTGAGAAATTTTTTAAGGGTTTTTCTGAGTATAAAAGTCATATCATTATCAGTAAATATACACCAATGTGGGCTTCAGAGATTACTGGCATAAAAGCTAAAGATATTGAAGAGATTGCTAGAGAGTTTATGGTACATGCTCCAAAATCAGTATATTATCCTGGAAGAAGATCTACATTTGCTAAAAATGATTTTCAACTTCGTCGTGCAATGGCAATCTTCCAAGGACTTGGTGGAGGAATTGATACTAAAGGTGGACTTGTTTTTGGTAGTAAATTACCAATTAAAGGGCATGAGGGATTAATGCCAATGTATGACAAGGCACAAGCAAGAGCCGTCTTAAAGAAAAAAGATGTCAAAAAAGGTGAAGCTGGTTATGATGATTGTGCTGTTGTAAGTGGTGGTGGTTCATGGCTTGGTTGGAGAAATAGATTTTTAGAAGATAAAATGGCTTATAAAGTTAGAGGAATGTTTTGTTACAAACATAACCCTATGATGAACATGCCAAATACAGCAAAAACAGCTGAGATGTTAAAGAAAATGGAATTGGTAGTTTGTATTGATACCATGCCAAGTGATACGGTTATGTATGCAGATGTTGTACTTCCTGAGTGTACTTACTTAGAGAGAACAGATCCTGTTAAAACATTTGGTGGAGTTGAGCCTTCGATAGCAGTTCGTAATAAAGTTGTTGAGCCGATGTATGAGAGTAAACCTGTTATGGAAATTTTAAGAGGATTAACCAATAAGATTTCTAAACCAATGTTTGAAAATACTAAAAAACATGATGAAGCAGTACAAGAAGAGATTGCAGATGCGAGTGAAGAAGAAGTTTTTAAAGAGTTTGATATCTCAAGACCGTTTGCACATGACCAAGAAGAGTTAAATGAACATGCAGTTCACGACTATCCTGGAGCACATGAAGCATTAAAAGAACATGGTGTTTTTTATCCAAATATGGACAAATACTACAAACAACTTGCAGTAAATAAGTTTCAATACTATCCTGAAAAGAAAAAGTTTTACTCAGTTGCTGGTGGAAAACCAAAAACAAATTCTGGAAAAGTAGAGTGCAATTTAGCAAGCCTTGCAAAAAAAGGTGTAGATGCAATGCCTACTTGGAGAGATGAGTATAATTTTGTAGTTCCTGAGGGTAAATTTAGAATGTTGACAGGTCGTCATGCTCAATTTACACAAAGTGGTACAGGGAACAATATGGCACTAAGAGATTTAATGCCTGAAAACTTTATCTGGATCAATAAAAGAGTAGCAAAAGATATGGGAATATCATTTGGAGATCTTGTTGAAGTTTCTAGTAGTGTCGGAAAAGTGCAAATTAAAGCTTATCCAACTGAGAAAATATCACCAAATCAGACATATTTTATCCATGGTTTTGGACAAGAGAGTGAAGCTTTAACTTGGGCATATAAAAATGGTGCAAATGATAATTCTATTATCGAAGATGTACTTGAACCAGTTTACGGTGCAGCAGCAATGCATGAAACAAATGTAGAAATTAGGAAGGTGTAATCATGGCAAGATATGGAATGGCATTAGATTATAAAAATTGTATAAATTGCAAAGCCTGTGAAGTGGCATGTAAAGAGGAAAATGGAGTTCTGCTTGGTGCGGATAAACATCGTATCTGGGTGGGAGTTAAAGAGATAGAGGGTGAGTGGCCAAATCTCTCAATCGTTTCAAACTCTTTTCAGCCTAGTCAATGTCAACACTGTGAAGATGCACCTTGTCAAGAAGTTTGTCCAACAAATGCAACTTATTATGATGATAATGGAATTGTGAGAGTAGATAGTGATAAGTGTATTTTATGTAGTTATTGTATGGTTGCTTGTCCTTATGATGCAAGATTTGTTGATGATAGAACAATGACTGTTGATAAGTGTAACTTTTGTGCAGAGACAAGACTTGCTCGTGGCGAAACTACCACAGCGTGTCAAAATACTTGTCCGACAAAAGTAAGAACATTTGGTGATTTAGATAATCCAGATAGTGAAATTAGTGAATTGCTTCGTATTAGAGAGCATTTTACCCTTAAATCGCATCTTGGTACAAATCCAAAACTATTTTATCTAACATAAGGAGGTTGATATGAGTATTATTGAAAAAGGTAAAGAATTTATAACAACAATTCCTTTTAATAAGATAGGGATTAAAGATTTATTAGATTTTGAAAAAACACCTAGAAATATGTTGATAGCTGGAGCTACTGTACTGTTTTTAGTATTGTTTGTGGTAGGGGCTATCTTGTTTTTGATACACGGGCATCATGCTTATGCTGTTACTAGAGAACATCCATGGGGGCTTTTACTAGCTGTATATATTTTCTTTGTTGTATCTTCAACGGGTCTGTGTATCATAGGTTCTTTGGGTGATGTTTTTAAATTTAAAGATTATGAACTTATTTCAAAAAGAGCTATTTTTGGCTCTATCGTTACGATTTTAGCTGGGTTTGCTGTTATCTTGTTGGAGATTGGGCATCCTGTTACGATGATTGTTTATAACATATTAAGTCCGGGTCTTACCTCTGCTATTTGGTGGATGGGTACACTTTATGGACTTTACTTGACATTTATGATTATTGAGTTTATATTTTTACTAAAACACGATATGAAAATGGCTAGAATATTTGGTCTGACAGGTCTTTTGATAGGACTCGCAGCTCACTCAAATCTAGGTTCAGTATTTGGTTTTTTAAACGCTAGACCAATTGCAAATGGTGTATTTTATCCAACATACTTTATCTTGACTGCATTTATAACAGGTATATTTATCGCCTTTATAATCATGGGTCTTAGATATAGATTGGATTTTCCAGAAAAAGTAAAAACTATGTTGACAGGACTTGCCAAGATACAAGCACTCTTGCTTTCTATTTTGATTTTCTTTGTAACATGGAAAATGCTTACAGATATCTATGGTGGTATGCCAGATCGTGCAGAAGTTGCTATACATATCTTAGGTTCTTGGACTTTTTGGGCAGAGGTAGTTCTTGCTATGCTTATTCCATTGGTTCTGATTTTAAAAGATATGGGTAAATCGCATGTGCTTCTATTTTGGGTATCACTAAGTGGTATGGTGGGAATTATGTTTATGAGATACAATCTTGTACACGATTCACAATTAAAACCATTACAAATGATGAAAAAATCAGAGTATCAACTCCCTCCAGAGTGGATACACTATGCTCCAAGTGCTACTGAGATTATGATAAGTCTTGGTGGACTTGGTATCTGTATGGCTCTTTATTGGGTAGGAACTAAAATGTTCAACCTTGACGAAGAAGAATCACACTAAAGTTTACTTAGTTTAAAGCCTATTCTTGATAGGCTTTAAACAATTTTAAATTGGGATTTATACATATGAAAAAAGAATTATCAATCTATCTTATCGTTATTTTAGTAGTGGCATTAGCTTGGCATAATCAGCAGTGGCTTGATCATCCAGTTGAACATCTTATGGGACTACCACAAGGTGGAGCTTTTGGGATACCTGGTATTATTCATCCATTAGTTTTTGGTTTTATAGCATATTTATTTTTATGGTTACCAAGAATGATAATTGGGCTTTTTACAAATAAAGAGTAAAGTATTAACTTTACTTTTGAACACCTTCAACAACGGGAACAAAAAGACACTCGCTTAATCTTTCGACTTTTATCTTCATACCATTTTTGATAAATCTTGTGATAACTTGTTTCCCATTTTCATCAATTGGTGCTACAAGAATTCCACCATCTTTTAGTTGATCAAAAAGATGCATCGGAGGCTCTGGAGCTGAAGCTGAAAAGAGAATCCTATCATAGGGAGCATAGCTCTTCCAACCTCTGTTTCCATCATCAAATCGTGTGTGAATGTTTGTAATTTTTAAAGTTTTAAAACACTCTTTTGCTTCATTTAAAAGTGGTTCAATTCTCTCAATCGTAAAAACCCGTCGAAACATCTTGCTTAAAACTGCAGCTTGATAACCACTACCACATCCTATCTCTAAAACGCTGTCAGCTCCTTTTGCATTCAGAGCTTCACTCATCTTTGCAACAGTCATAGGAGAGCTTATCCATTGGTTTGCAGATAGCGGAAGGGCATCTAATTTATAGGCATGATGTTTAAAGCCACGAGGTACAAATATCTCTCTTTGGGTTTTTGAAATTGCATCTAGAACATTTTGGGAAAGTGGAAAGATTTTATTTATCTCAAGGGCAAGTTGTTCACATTTGTGGAGGTATAAGCTATCGTTTTGTATGTGTCGTTGTATCATTTAATTCCTACATCCATGTATCTTCTCATCTTTTTTATCTCATTTAAGTTTGCTTGGTAAGATATAAATTCATTATCATCATCTCTAAACTCTTCACCAAATGGAGTAATAATCCCCGAACTTGAAGCCATGTTAGAGTTTGAACTATCACTAGCTATAACAAATGCTTGGTTGATAATAGCCATAGACTTTGTAATTGCTTCAAATTGCTCTTTTCTAAGTATGCCCCAAAGTGCAGGTATCAAGATGATATCAGCTCCTTGTAGCCGTTCCCAAAAGTTTATAAATCTTATCTCAAAGCAGATTAAAATCGCATATTTTAACCCATCTATTTCAACTATTTTAATATTTTCTTCGCTTCCTTCTTGAAAATATTTGTCCTCATCGCCAAATTTAAAAAGTTTCATTTTTGGTTGAGTGTGCATTACTTTACCCTCATATAGTATTTTTGCACTATTATAAAACTTGCCATTTATTTTTTCAGTTAAAGTAAAAGCGATAACTTTATCATTTGATAGTTCCAAAAGTTTTTTAAGTGCCCTCTCTCCAAACTGAGCCGACTCTTCCATCTTGTCAAAACTAAAATTTGTCAAACAAAGCTCAGGTGCAACAACAACACTTCCCGTCGGAGCTTTTTGGATATAGCCAATTAACTTTTGTAAATTCTCTTCATATTTGTCCTCAAAAAAAGGAAATTGAAGAGCGATTAATTCCTTTTTAGAAGTCGTCAAAGTTCAGACTTCCTTTTGAGTAGTTGGTTACATTTCCTTCAAAAAAGTTCGTTTTTTGGTCGTTAAAACTTGAAAAATTATCAACCCATTTGATAGGATGTTCTCTATTATATCTCTTCTCTAAACCAACGGCTGTGAGTCTTTTATCTGCAAGGTGTTTTATATAATCCTCGATAATTTCATTTGTAAGACCAAGTATTTGACCCTCTGTGATATGTTGACCCCAAGCGATTTCAAGCTCTACCGCCTTATCAAACATCTCATAAACTTCTTCTATGAGTTGGGGAGTAAAAAGTTCAGGTCGCTCTTTTCTTGTAGCATTTATCATGTTTTGAAATATCAAAAGATGTGTTACTTCATCTCTTTGGATAAATCTTATCATCTGTGCAGACCCAAGCATCTTTCCACTTCTAGCCAATGTATAAAAGAAAGTAAAACCACTGTAAAAGTAAATACCCTCTAAAATTTGATTTGCAAACATGGCTTTTACTATATCTGTTTCTGTCGGGTTTCCTGCAAGATTTTCATACACTTTTGCGATATTGTCATTTTTGTTTTTAAGCATTGGATCTTGTCGCCACATATCATAAATTTCATCTGAATTTTGTGAGATACTATCTACCATAACGGCATAACTTTGAGAATGAAGAGCCTCTTCAAATGCTTGTCGAACAAGTATGAGGTTTATCTCTGGAGAAGTGATATAAGGATTTACATTATCAATCAAGTTGTTTGTTTGCAAAGAGTCCATAAAGATAAGCTGTGAAAGTGCCTTATCATAAGCTCGTTTTTCAGCATCTGTGAGTTGTTTATAATCTCTAACATCAGTAGTCATATCAACTTCTTTTGGAAACCATGTGTTGTTAAGCATCAAATCCCAAAGGTTGTAAGCCCATTGGTATTTTATGTTGTTTAATTCAAAAAGCCCAGTTGGATTGCCTCCAAAAATTCTTCTTTCACTTAATGTCTCTGTTGAGTCTGGGTTGTATATCTTTTTTCTTTCCATGGTTGTTCCTTGCCGTAATTGATTCTATTATACAATTAAAAACTATATACTAACCCTACGGAAATTATGTTGTTTTTAAAAACAATGGGGTAAAATATAACCATTGCATACTAAGTAATATTTCAATTTGAAATGTTTTATCACAGCTTCTAAATTTATGGTATAATCACAACAATAAATTAAAGGCATAATCATGACCGACCAAGAGTTAAAAGATTTAGTAGCAAGTTTAGCAATAGAGTCAAAAAAGACTGATGAACAGATGAAAAGAAATGCTGAGCAAATGAAAAAATCTGATGAAAAATTAACCAGAATGGGTATCCACCTAGCTGGTATATCTAACAACCAAGGGGATGTAGCAGAAGAGTATTTTATAAATTCACTTAAAAATACAAGCCTTAAAATTGCAGATATGAACTTTGATATGTTGGTAACAAATATGGAAGTCTCTCGTGGTGGGAAACATGATGAATATGATATCATTTTGGTAAATGGAGAGTCGTTAGCTATCATAGAGGTTAAGTATAAAGTCCATCCAAAAGATATAGATAAACTTGATAAAAAAGTCATTAGTATTAAAGAACTTTC
>JAOZKZ010000268.1 GCA_029935075.1 Campylobacterales bacterium | reverse complement strand
TATTTGTTGTAAAAATATCTACGAAAAAATGAAGATAAATAACCCCTGCCACAGAGATAAAACTAGCTATTGAAATTGCCCAAGCTAAGGAAAAACTTTGATAATAGATAACCATGAGAAAAAAGACCATAACAATAGCTACACCCAAGGAGAGTCCTAAATCGGTAAAGGTATCCATCGTCAGTTTTTGCTCACCATCCCAATGAAGATTAAAATACTCTCCTGATTTTTTGTCAGTAAGTTTCAAATCTAAAAATTTTGTTTTTTCTATTTTGTAGTTATCAGTCAACTCTTCCAATATAGTATCTCTAGCACTTAGTAACGGATAGATAGGACTTTCCATGTCTGCTTCTGCGATGACATTGACAATTGGAGTTAAATTTTTTGACATGATTTTATGTTCATTTGTTCTCTCTTTGATGGTGACTAGCTCAGCCAATGGAACCAACATCCCTTGTGCATTCATCAGATTTAGTGATGAAAATTTATTCATAAGGTCGGCTTTATCTGCTTTCATAATTGTTTTTGTTTTTCTATCAAGAGAAAGATGAATAGGAATTTGGTTGTTTGCATCTACTTCATTGATAAAAGCGATATCCATACCTTCAAAGGCTAAATAGAGGATTTTTTTTATTTGCTCAGATGTCAAATTTGCTTGTGCTATTTTTTTCTCATTTAAGATGATTCTTTGTTCTATAAAGTCAGCATCACTCTGCACATCGATATCCACAAGTGTCTCAGTTTTTCTAAATATATCAGCTACTCTATATGCTAAATGTTCTATGCTTTCTTGAGAACCATCACTTGTGATTTCCAACACCAATGAAGCAAGAACTGGCGGACCTGCAGGCAACTCTATCATTTTTATGTTAGCTTCATTTATACTACATCCATTTTGAATCAGAGGTCGTAGTCGATGTACTGCTAAAAGTGAATTTTCATCTCTATCCTCATCCTTTTTTAGGTTAACAACGATATTGGCAACATTTCTACTAGATGCAAAAAGCCGTCCTTTTAACATAGCTGAAAAATCTACGGAAGCACTTTCTCCTAGATATACAGACATATCTGTGATAATTTCTTCATCTTTCAATTTTTGGACGATACAGCTTGTTACTTCTTTGGTTTCATAGATTGATTTTCCTTCAGGAAGATCTACATATATGGTAAAACTATCAGCGGTGGGTTTGGGAAGAAGTTTTGCCTTGACTGCAACGGTTGGAATCAACATGATTGAAATAACAAATAGTACCAATGTTAGCGATAACACAGCTATCTTTTTACTCTTACTATGAAGAAGACCAAATACAAAATATTCGATATGTCCTGATTTTTTCATATTTAAGAGCCTACCTTTGTCATCATTTTATTTACAAAATAAGGTGTAAAAACATATGCAACTATCAAAGATGCAAACAGTGCGATAGGGGTATAAATAGCCAGCGGACGGATGTATTGTCCTACTGTTCCTCCTACAAGAAACATGGAAAGAAAAGTTATCATGATAGCGATAGTGGCTACATTGGTAGGATTTCCCACTTCATTTGTTGCTGATATTGCAATCTGTTTTACCGTTTTATCTTTTGCATCGTGGTCGTGAAAATGACGATGGATATTTTCAATCACGATGATAGCTGCATCAACCAATATCCCAAGACTTAACAAAAGTGCAAAAAGAGACATTTTGTTGATAGTCTGCCCCAATGCAAAACCAGCAAAAAGAGTCAAAGAGATAATCATCGGAACAGTAAGCGTCACGATAAAAGCCTCTTTAAATCCCAACGCAAAGACAAGCAATAACCCGATGATAAGAATGGAGAGAACGATATGTGATACCAGTTCATTTACCGAATGGTTTGCTGTATATCCATCATCTCTAGTGACTACAAACCCTATGTTTGCCTCACTTAGTTTAGGTCGGAGGGTCTCCATAAGTTCTAATATCTCTTTGTTTATTTCAACAACATTAGCACCTTTTCTTTTGGAAACAGTTAGGGTGATTTGTGGTTTTTCATTGCCAAGTCCTTCTGCTTTGGTGCTTATCGTTGCTGATTTAAAATTCCCAATATCAATGCCTTTTTCAACTTTGGCGACATCTTTGACATAGATAGCAGAACCACCATAGTTTGCTATTTGAATATTACCAATATCATCTGCATTTTTGATAGCTTCTTCGATACCAAAAACGACCAGTTTATGATTTTGTGTTTGATTTTGGATACTTGGTGTCTGCACAGTCAAACCCTCAACGGCTTTAACGATTTGTCCAAGTGATATATGATAACCAGAGAGTCGTTGCAAGTCCACCAAGATATTGTACTGTTCTTTGCTCTCGCCTATATAGTCGGTGAGTGCAACATCTTTGATTTTATTTATCTTATGCCCAATCTTTTTAATCTCTTTTTGCAGAGCTATCATACTGACACTTTCATTTTTTGCATAAAAAGCGATAGAAGCGATAGCAATATCAGAGTCGATATCCATAGTTTTTACGATAGGCTGCATGATACCTTTTGGAAGTACATCAAGGTGTCGCATGACAGTGTTATAAAGTTTAAAATCTGATTCTGCAGAACCATTTCCAAGATAAAACTGGATATTGAAAATGGCTACATTGTCCTGTGCTATTGTGTAAATATTTTCAACACCTGCAATCTCTCTAAGACGGCGTTCAAACGGCTCAATAATCACATTTTGTATCTCACTTGCCTTTGCACCAGGATAAGGGATGATGA
>JAOZKZ010000267.1 GCA_029935075.1 Campylobacterales bacterium | reverse complement strand
CTTATAGTCAGCGAAATCTTTGCACCACTTTTTATCGTGCTTTGGTTTGGGCTCTCAGCCATCATCGTAGGTCTTGTAGATTTAGCATTTGCGACTTCGTTTGTAACTGAACTATTTCTTTGGATTGTATTATCAGTTGCTTTTTTAGCACTTTGGTTTCTATTTTTTAAAGATAAAACTATATCCAAAAGTGGGCAGAGTGATTTTACACTTGGCACAAAAGGTGTTGTTATACAAAAGATAAAGAGCCATGAAAAAGGAAAAGTTCGCTTTGATGCTCCAGTGCTTGGAAGTAGTGAATGGTTTGCCGTTTCAGACCAAGAGATAGAAGTAGGTGCATCGATACATATCGTTGATGTTAAAGGTCAATTACTTAAAGTACAAAAGGATAAATAATGGAAATTCTCATAGTTTTACTGTTCGCAGTCATAATCACACTATTTGCAGGAGTCAAAATAGTTTCACAAGGTGAAGAGTGGGTCGTAGAGCGACTTGGAAAATTTAGCACAACGCTAAAACCTGGACTTAATATCATTATTCCCTATATAGATACGATAAGAGCAAAAATCTCAACAAGAGATATCATACTCGATATCCCACAACAAGAAGTTATCACAAAAGATAATGCCGTCATCTTGACCAATGCCATTGCATTTGTCAGAGTTACTAAACCATCAGATGCTATCTATGGAGTTGAGGATTTTAAAGTAGCCATTCAAAACCTCATCATGACAACACTTCGTTCTATCATCGGAGAGATGAAGTTAGATGAAGCACTCTCAAACCGTGACATGATAAAAGCAAGACTAAAAGACCAAATCATAGATGATGCAGCAGATTGGGGAGTGACAGTCAAATCAGTAGAGATACAAGATATAACACCATCCGCTTCAATGCAACAAGCCATGGAGCAACAAGCAGCAGCAGAGAGAGAAAGAAGAGCAGTTGAAACTAGAGCAGAGGGTGAAAAGAATGCGATGATTTTGGAAGCACAAGGAAAACTAGAAGCAGCAAAAAAAGAGGCAGAAGCTCAAGTAGCACTATCAGAAGCTTCAGCACAAGCTATCTCAAATGTATCTGCAGCCATACAAGACAAAGAACTTCCAACCATGTTCTTACTCGGAGACCGTTACATCAACACACTTGAAAAGATGACCCAATCTCCAAATAGTAAATTTGTCATCTATCCAGCTGACCTGCAGGGAGCTATAAAAGGAATGCTTGGCGGTGTTTTAAAATAATGCCATCTATTTTACGTAAAAGGAACAAGTCCCTTTTACTACGCTAACGCTAAGTTCTCCTCAGCGGAGAGCTCACGCACAGATAAACCGTGCTTTTATATCTTGGAGATTTCCACCGAGGCAATCTCCTCTTTTAACTTCACAAACTCCCCATTGTTATCGAAAGTAACAACACCCCTACCCTTTATGCGACCTTTTTTATTGTAGATAAATCTACACTCATTTGTGTCGCAATCAATAGTCATCGTTTTAATATCATTTATCTTATAGACCTTATGTTTTGGCTTCTCAGTAAGTGACTGTAAAAAAGCGAATAAGAGCATATTTTTATCTTTTCTAAATTTAGCATCTTTCACAGTAGGCTTATCTCCACCATGAAAAACAAAACTATCATGCCTTATAAAAAACCTTGCAATCCTACTAGTCACTTCTGCTTTGAGATAGTTATCTTTTAAAGTTTCTAAAGTTTCGATTTCACCTAGTTTAATACCTTTAAATTTTATATTGTAATTTCCTGCATTGGCATTTAGTAGTGTGGCTGTCATAATTATTAATATCATTTTATACATAAATATCCTTTATAGTTTTTATCATACTATATCATCGTGCATTATTTGTGAACCAAAAAAGTCTGCGATAATCTCTAAATGGTCACCAAACCCATCAAAGTGGTGTCCCCCACCCTCTTCTAATATGAGATTTGCATCTGGAAGTTTATCCAAAGCCTCTTGAAAATCTAAAACCTCATCACCCTTTTGAAGCATCAAAAGTAAGTTTTTCTGATTTTTTGGTACCACATCATACTTTTGTAACTGTCCGATATAGCTCTCTTTCCACTCAAAATAACTCTCATCATAATAGTTAATTGCCTGCGGAAGTGCCCTTTTAAGTGAGACATCAGCATGTACAGCAGGATTGATAAGCACCGCTTTCAAGTTATAAAGAGAACTCAAGTAAGCAGCATAAAATCCACCAAGCGAACTTCCCATAATATAAACCGTCTCACCTTTTTTTGTAAAAAGCTCAATAATCTCTTTTAAAGTATCGATAGCAAGTTCAGGGACATAAGACAAAGATGGAGATAAAACACCTTCTTCCTTAAAATACTTTTTGACAAGCTCGGCTTTAAAAGAGTGTCCGCTACTGCCAAATCCATGTATAAATAGTATCATAATCGTCTCTACCTCTCTTCCTGTGCTTTTGGAACTAATAACAAGATAACAACTGCAATAGTAGTAAGTATCAATGCTCCCACACCGATAGCTAAAGTCCCATATAGTACCTTTTCTGAAACTGAAGTGCTTTGTGCATTACCACTATTTTTATACGGGTCGTTGTCAAAACTAGAAACTTTATTGGAGCATCCTAAAAACAGTAAATTGACAGATAGGATTATCGCCATAATTTTAATTTTCATCTCTTCTCCTTTGTTTCATTACTAAACTTTAAATAAAAATATTAAATAATTTCATTTATAAAGCATTTTTCGATAAAATTATCTCATAAA
>JAOZKZ010000088.1:4161-9100 GCA_029935075.1 Campylobacterales bacterium | reverse complement strand
CAGAGATAATTTTTGAAGTTGCATCTCCTTCAACTGTAACAAAAGATGAAAAAGTAAAATTTGAAATTTACGAAAGAGAAGGGGTAAAATACTATATTTTAGTTTATCCTGAAACAAAAGTTGCCAAAGCTTACGAACTTAAAGATGGGAGATATATCAAACTGGAAGATTTCTCAGATGAAAAGACAGTTTTCTCTCTTCCAGACTGTGAGATAGATTTTGATTTTTCTAAAATTTGGAGGGTTAGGAAGTAGATTTCCTAAACACCTCTATCTCCACATCAGATAACATATTATAACAGCTTATCTTCCTGACCCAAAATTATGGTCAAAAGATTTTATGAAAAGGATAAAATGATGGAATGTTTATACTGTAAAGGCGATATGATTAAATCTTCAGCACCATTTAATATTGACAGAAATGGTTATCATATCACATGGGAAAGTATTCCTGCATGGGTTTGTTCACAATGTGGAGAAGCGTTATTTGAGGATAAAGAAGTAAAGCATATTCAAAAAGCATTAGAGAAACTAGATGATGAGACTAAACATTTATTGCTAAAAAGTGCATAGTCACAGCTAATTAGAGAAACGGCTACAATCAATAGCCGTTTTAGTATAGAAAAGTGTTACTTTTCGTTATCTTTCTTAGGCACTGTGTACATATTTATATACCGACCTTCAAACTTTGGTTCATGCTCTTTAACGGCAACATCTTCAACCATTGGCCAAACGCGGTTTAGAACATCTTTTCCAGCTTGTGGGTTTGCCATCTCACGACCTCTTAGAAATACTCTAAACTTTACATGTTTACCCGCTTCTAAAAACTCTCGTGCGTGTTTTATCTTGTAGGCTATATCATTAGCAGCAATTTTTACAGAAAGTTTTATCTCTTTAACTTCGATTTTTTTCTGATTTTTCTTTGCTTCTTTTTTCTTTTTCTCTTGTTGGTATTTGAATTTACCATAATCCATGATTTTGCAAACTGGAGGTTTTGCATCAGGAGCAATAAGTACTAAATCCATTCCCGCTTCATTAGCAAGCTCCATCGCTTCATCAGATGAAATGATACCATGTGATGTTCCATCATCGCTACTACATCGTACTTCGGGGAATCTTATATCGTCATTAAGCTTTGTTGTGTCTTTCTTTCCTCTACTTCTATTCAAAAGTGTACCTCATCCATTTTCTCCTTTATTATATTATAAAATTCAGCTTTGGTTAAATTATACTGTTTTCTTTCTCTTCTATCCCTTAAAGCGACAGTTTTGTTGTTCATTTCTTCGTCACCCACTACTAAAATCATAGGAACACGCTGTTTTTCTGCGACTCTAATTCGTTTATTTAAACTCTCATTTTTACTAGAAACTTCACAATCAATCTCCATCTCCATCATCTCATTTGCCAACTCTTTAGCATATCCCAAGTGTGCATCTGCGATAGGTACGATGATAACTTGAGTAGGTGCGATAAAGAATGGAAATTCTCCACCAACATGTTCTATCAAAATTCCGATAAATCTTTCAAATGAACCCAATATCGCACGGTGGATCATGACTGGTTGAGATTTTTCATTATTTTCGTCAGTATATTCAAGTCCAAATCTCTCAGGAAGATTAAAATCTACTTGAATTGTTCCACATTGCCATTTTCTTTTCAATGCATCTGTTATCTTTATATCAATTTTGGGACCATAAAATGCTCCACCACCCTCATCGATACCATAAGCAATTCCGCTACCATCAAGTGCATCTTTAAGACCCTGTGTTGCAATTTCCCAAACCTTATCATCACCGATAGCTTTTTCTGGTTTTGTAGAAATTTCAAGATTGTATTCAAATCCAAAACTCTTCATAATGTCATCAACAAATCCTAAAACCTCGATAACATTCTCTTTGATTTGTTCAGGAGTACAGAAGATATGTGCGTCATCTTGTGTAAATTCACGAACTCTAAAAAGCCCGTGCATAACACCACTCTTTTCATGTCTGTGAACTACACCATATTCAAAATATTTAATTGGCAAGTCACGATAGCTTCTGAGTTCATTTTGATAAACCTTGATATGCCCCAAACAGTTCATTGGTTTGATACCATACTCAACATCATCTATAGTTGTAAAGTACATATTTTCGCCATAGTTTTGATAATGCCCACTAACTTTCCAAGCTTCTGATTTGAGAATTTCTGGAGCACGAACTGGCTGATAACCTCTTTTTCTATGTGCTGTAAACAAAAGACTCTCTAGTTTACTTCTTAGCCTTGCACCATTTGGTAACCAAACTGGAAGTCCTGCCCCTATCTCATCATCAAATGTAAAAAGCTTTAACTCATTTCCAAGTTTTCTATGGTCTCTTTTTTTCGCCTCTTCTATCATGGCTAGATGCTCTTTTAAAGTCTCTTTATCTGCAAACGCAGTTCCATAAACACGAGTTAACATCTCTCTATTTTCATCGCCACCTAGATATGCTCCAGCTACACGAATCAGTTTGAAGTTATGTAAATATCTAGTATTTGGAACATGTGGTCCTCGGCATAGGTCTTCAAATTCACCTTGTTTGTAGATAGTGATATTTTCATCTTCTATTCGTTTTAAAACTTCTTGTTTCAAATCATCATCAGCAAATTTTTCTAACACATCTGCTTTACTTATACTATATTGTTCGATTGGAAATTTTTTCTTGATAAGTGCTTTCATCTGCTTTTCAATAGCTTTTAAGTCTGTATCACTTATCTTCTCTTGGGTTCTAAAATCATAATAAAAACCATCTTCTATCACAGGACCTACAAAAAACTTTGCATCTGGATAAAGCATCTTGATAGCCTGAGCCATAAGGTGTGCGGTTGAGTGTCTGATAATCTCTAATGCATCTTCTGAATTATCATAATAAATCTCGTCGCCACTTATATCTTGAACTGCCGCACTTTGAGTATCAAATATCTCATCGCCACTTTTAATGCCTATTACTATCTTTTCCACTAAAAACCTCTCCATAACATGGTATATAAAAACGCCATTTTATCGAAATATCCTTTAGGTTGCTACTATCAAAGTGCTACGATTTGAAACATGGCTACAAAGAATTATTTTTACAAATAACTTAAAATATTCTAAATAAGTGAAATATGCTTTATTTTAATTCTATTTTCATGCCATATATTTCAAAAAGGAGCTTCTATATTTTTGAATTTAATAGTAAATAGATATGAGGATAATTCCGATACTTGCTTTGATGAAGAGATGAATACAAATAATTCATATCAAGTTAAATTATTTTACAGGAGTTTACAATGAGAAATTTAAGCAAAAAGCTTTTTTACAATGCGTCATATCTACTATTTATGGGATTAGTTTTATCACTCAATGGTTGTGGTTCGGGGGAAGCAACTACTACAAAGAGTAGTGCCAATTTTAAACCAGTTTTGCAGGAGAAAGCAGATGGAAATTCAACATCACCAATAGCATATTATGGTGATACGATGAACAATGAAGTTTTAGTCATAGATATTGAGGATATGAGTTTACTAAAAAGGATTTCAACTGACGGTGAAAATACTTATACAGTTGATAGTTTGAATAGTGACTATAAAAAAGTTTATGCAATTACGCGTAGTTCAAATTCAATGGAGGTGATAAACACAGAAACATTAGAGCGTGGAAAAACAATTATATTAGAGCATTTTCCTAGATCTTGTGCTTTTAATTCTATTTTAGGATTAACATTGGTAAGTGGAAAAGATAAACCTATGTCTTCTTTGGTTGATGTTGAAACTGATGAAGTAGTAGCAACTATTGGTCAAAATTGCAAAACATCTCCAAAAGATTATGGTGGAGGAAATGCAACTGGGCATCCATTTTGGTTTACAAAAGATAAATTTGCTTTAATTGATAGAGCAGCTAGACATATGAATCTTTATAAAGTTGAAAAAGTTGATGGAGATTGGAAAGTTACATTTTTAAACACACTTTGTACACCAACTTCAATTCATCATGTTATACAAAGAGGGGCAAATGGCATGGATGGAGGTATTGATGCGCAAGATGAAGCACAAGATACTTTTTATGCCGTTGCTGAGGGTTCACAAATAGAATGTATTCCGCCTATGCTTTTAGAAATCAGCTTGGTTGACAATAAACTATGCATAACAAGAAGTATTGACTTAGGTTCTGAAAATGTAAAAGAAAAAGGTGCACACCATGGTACATTTGATTTAAATGGACAATATATTTATCTCCCTTCAAATGAAGGAAATGTTCATGTGATTAATTATTTCACCATGAAGGTAGAAAGTATTATCAAATCAGGAAAAGGTAGTGGACATGTTAAATGTGTACCAACAAGAGATATCGCAGTTGTGACTAATCATAAAGATACTTTTGTAACTATTATAGATACTAAACTACATAAACATATAGTGGATGTTAATGTTAGTGGTGAATCGATTAATAATACAATTTTACAATCACACACAAGTTATCTTAGTAAAGACGAAAAATATTTTTATGCATTTGCAACAGATAATGGAGTCTTTTATAAGTTGAACTTAGAAACATTTGAAGTTGTTGAAACTTTATATACTGGTGGTACGCCAAAGCAAGGGTGTATTTTAGACTAATAACTTAACTCAATGAAAGTAGTAATACTATAACTACTTTCATTGACAATTGACTACATACCAACAGGCAAATCCCTCACACATCTAACCCCAGCATTTTGCTCAGTCCAATCCGTGATTGCACCAATAGGTGGTGTATTATGCGTATTTGTATTTTGAAGTGTAGTGTTATCTTCATTGTATCCAACCACTCTAGGACATGCTGGATTTTGATAAAATGGTATTAACTCTGCACTTTGCATCTCTACTGTAAAAGTTTGGATTTCAGTAATTGTAGGTACTCTCCAATCAACATGTGATGCAAAGTCCATACTTGCACAATG
>JAOZKZ010000088.1:0-4061 GCA_029935075.1 Campylobacterales bacterium | reverse complement strand
CTGATTATTATCATTATTTGGCAATGTTAATATGCCATCATTACTACTTCCACAACCTATGATAAGTATACCAAGTACCAAAGCACTTAAAACCATTTTTCTATTTACCTGCATCGTATATCCTTTTTTTGTGATGCAAGAATTATAATATTTTTTTATACTTTATGTCTGCAACCTAAGTTACATAATATTGATTTTTATGTATCCTCGATGCAAAGATATTTTATTTTGTTGTTCTAAGAGTTTAAGGATTCGTGATATTACAACACGCGAACTACCAAGCTCTAGAGCTAAACCTTCATGTGTGATTTTTAACTTTTTCTCTTCTTGTTTTTTAAACCATTTTATAAGCCTATCTTCAAGCCTGACAAATTTTATATCTTCAATGATTTCTGCCAAAGAGGAGAGTTGAATCGTAAAAAGTGAAAATATAAAATCTTGGTATAAGTCATTATCTCGCATCAAAGTTTTGACACTTTTCGTTGGAAGTAGCCAACCTTTTATATCACTCATAGTTTCAGCCGTTGCGATAGCAGGAGATGAAGAGATAGCAGAGGATGTATTTACAATACATTGTTCTCCTGAATTTAAATGGTAAAGTGTGAGGATATCAGCTTCATCTCCTTGGATAAAAAGTCGAAGTTCTCCATGAGAGAGAAGTAAAATATCCTCACATATATCCCCTTGAAAAAAGAGGATACTACCTTTGGGTGCTTCGATAGGTTTGAGCACCTGATGCAGATAAGTCTTGCTTTTTTCATCAAGCATACTATAAAAATCAAATCCTACCAACTCCATAATATAATACCTTTTTTAAAAAGTATTATAGGAAAATAAGCGTGTAGTTTTTGTGTACTCCGCTTACCCTTTCACTCCATCTGCACGAGGAGCAACTAAATATTTAAAAAACACACCGATAAATATCACAAACGGCAAAGTCCAAACAATAGAAGATGCAAGATATAAAAAACTAGCAGACTCTTCAAAAAATGGTATCAAAGCCCTCATAAAAGTCGCAACTATCATAAATCCAACCATAAGATGCGTCCAAATATCTGCAACCAGTTGCCGTCCAGTATGAACATATCCAACGATAATCATAACCATAAGATACGCAATTCCGATTCCCCCACTTGTGATAAAGTGCCTAAAGTGGTTAATCCCCTGCCCATCAGTAAGCAAAGCATATCCCATCAAGCCATAACCCAAAGACATCATGACAGGAACTGTTCCTAAATACCAAACATAGGGTTGATTTAAAATACTTTCATCATTAAGAACATAATCATTTAAAATACCTAAAAGTGCCGCTCCAGCTGCCAATCCAATCCAACCTAAAATGGAATTTTCTGGATAGAAAAACTCAACTACTGTAAAAATCATAACAGCAAATATTGCCAAATTATATCTCGGAGGAGGAGCAACAAATACATCATCAATCTCTTGGTCTTCCATCGTTTCATTGATAGCTTCCATATTTACACGACGAAGTGCTAAAAGTGTCAGAACTACAAATGCCCCAACTGCAACTCTTAGTATTTCCATCGTTCCAGTTGTAGCATATCCACCAACGGATGCAAAAAACCAACCCTCTATAATTAAAATAGCAACAAGAGCATAAGCGATAGAAGCATGTCGCTGAAGTGGGTCTAAAACAACATCTTTGGCATGCCAGATAACCCACAGAAGCATTGTGAGATTAAAAAATGCTACAACAGGAACTCCAACGATATCAATCATCCAAAAAGAGGCTCGTCCAGCTATCCACCAAGATGTAATGATAAGTAGTCGCCAACCCACGATAGGAACCCAGCCGGGATAAAGTTCAGGCAATCCCGTAAATAAAAATGCCATAATTCCAGCCGTTGCAATTCCAAATAACATCTCATAAATATGCCAAGTCAAAGTATCATTCATAAATGGAATCGAAACTGTACCACTCCAAACTAAGCCCCAAAGAGCCATAGAAAGTATCATATACGGAGCTAAAACTAAAAATACAGGTCTAAACCCATAAGCCAACCAATTCCACCTAGGAACCCATTTATCATCTGGATAATAAAGATAATGGTTCGTTGCGTGTTGTTTTTCTTCTTCCATTACTTTAACTCCAATTCAAATGTATTTATTATCTCTTCATCAGCCAAAAGCTCTGCACTTTTTCCATAAACAAACTTATCATCTCTTTGCATCTGAGGCAATTCGTATCTAAACTTTTTCACAATTCTCCCCGGGTCTGCTTGTAAAAGCAATACTTCATCACTTAATCGTATCGCTTCCATTAAATCATGTGTGATAAACAAGATACTTATCTCTTTTTTATCAATCATCTCTATCAAAATAGTCTGTAACTCTTTTTTAAGCCCAATATCCAAAGCCGAAAATGGTTCATCAAGAAAAAGCAATGATGGTTTCACAACCAAAGCCCGTGCAAACGAAACTCTCTGCTTCATACCACCACTCAAATCTTTTGGAAACTTCTCAAAATCATTCTCTTCTAGTCCAAATTTCAAAGCAATCTCTTTTGACTTTTCTATCGCTTCATCTTTATTCACTTTAAGTGCTAAAAGCCCCAATGCAATATTGTCAATCACATTTTTCCACGGAAGTAATCTCGCCTCTTGAAAAGCAAATGCCGAACTCTCAAAACTATTTTCAATCGTTCCCTCTTCCAAATCCAAAAGATTGGCACACAGATGCAAAAGTGTAGTTTTACCACCACCACTTGGACCCACAATTGAGAGTATTTCACCCTTTTTGAGTTCAAAGTTTATATCTCTTAAAATCTCAGTAAAACCAAAATGGTGATTTACCTTACTAACTTTTAATCTCTCCATAACTCAACCTCTCGTTTAATCGGTTCCAATATAATATACTCAACAAACATAAGTGAACCTATCATAATAACCACCAATGCCAAAGCCGTAGGAGTATCTAACTGACTTCTCGCAACCGCCAGAGATGCACCGATACCATCACTCGTGCTCAAAAGCTCCGCCATAACAACAATCTTCCAAGCCATACCCAAACCAGAAACCCAAGCAGGAAAAATATAAGAAAATATATGAGGGAAATAGACATCAAACATTTTCATGTGAAATGGAAGTTTAAAACTATCAGCCATCTCTTTCAAATCCCCTTCCAGCGTTCTAGCCCCTTGCAAAGCTCCAACAAATACGATAGGAAAAGAAGCCACAACAACTGTAAATATAACAGTCATATCTCCCATCCCAAACCAAATCATCGCCAAAACTATCCAAGCGATTGGAGGCATACCAACCAAAATAGTCACAATCGGACGACTCATAATTGAAGCCGTTGCAAAGCTCCCTGCAATTAGACCAAGTACAGTTCCTATAACAAGAGAGATACCAAATCCAATACCTGCACGATAGAGTGTTATCATGATATTTTCCCAAACAGCAGGGTCTCCAAGCATTGCAAACAGAGTGCTAAAAGTAGCTTGTGGAGAAGGTAAAACTAAATCTCCATAAACTTGGTTTCCCAAGTCCCAACAGGCGATAAACAAAAATATAGAAGCGATAGCTCCCCAACCACTCCAAAGAAAGGCAGGGAAATCTTTAAGAATTTTTAGAAAAAATTTCATTAGTAGTAAAACTCACTTTCTGGTAGTTTACCACCAATTACTTTAGGATTGTTCTCTTTTAAAACATTAAAGAAAAATTCTAAATCTTTTTGTGCATCTTTGCCACTCACACTTTGCATCTGAACATGAGGAATTGAGTCAGCCAAACCATCTGCATCTAGCATAGGAAGTGTTTTAACTATCATTTTTCCAGCTTCAACTGGGTTTTTTTGATACCAATCTAACGACTTTTTATACTCTTCTAAAAACCTTTTTATCAATTTTTCTTTGCCTTTAGTATCTCCCAAAAACGCTACACCAGCTTCAGGGATTTTCCCCTCAACTTTATAAACTTCTCCCCATTCTTTCTCCAACATATCACTACGATACAAATCAGGAGCAACAAGTTTTATAGGAAAAGATTTTGTTTTTCTAAGAGCTATAGAGATAGCAGGTTCAGCCAAAAGTGCGTGGT
>JAOZKZ010000010.1 GCA_029935075.1 Campylobacterales bacterium | reverse complement strand
CTATAAAGTTTTAAAAATGCCTCTGCAAAAGCAACATCTGAAAATCCATAACTAAAAACTGTTGCTTTATTTGCCATTCCTCTTGCCGTACTTTTATCACCCTCAGCTGCTATAGTTCCAGCAACATGAGTAGCATGAAAGTTTGTATCAGTATTGGTTTTATTGACAATACGCGTAACACCATTTAATGTAAACTCTCGGTGCGTACTTCTTACAACGCCACCATCAACAACACCAACACTCATGTTCTCACCGTTTAAATTATAAGTTCCACTCCAAAGTTTTGAAACATTTATATTTCTTGCAGTTACCGCATTTCTATCTACTTTTTCACCATGAACTGTTTTCATACTTTGGCTTCTATCCATATACTGAATAAGAGATAAGTTTTTTAACTTCTCTATATCTTGTGATGCAACTTCAACCTGTGCTTGTCTAAGAGAGGGTAAAGCTTTGATAACGGTTGCTTCAACGCCATTATCTTCAAGATACTTCTCCACTTCATCAAATGATAGTTCTGATAAAAATAGTATATTAAAGTTTTGATAAGCACCCATGTTAAATGTAGTAAGACCACTCTCTTGTTTCATACGAAAGTCACTAAGCATATCTGTACGTCCAACTACACCAAATTCTTTACAATTTAATGTATCTATAACTGCTTTTTTTGCATATATATAGTAACTTAAATCTCCAGCATACACTATAGAGCTCACACCAAAAGAGTAAATTTTATCTTTGGCTGTTGTACTCAAAGGTGCATCAAACTTTACAATAATAGTTTTATATCCATTTACCAATGCACGAGTTTTAATAGTTTTTTTCTCTTCAATAGTAGAAAAATTAACTTTTTTACCGTTTAGTGTTAAAGCTGCTGCACTTTGGTCAAGTAATGTTAAACCAAAAAGTGTCTTCATTGTCAAAAGTGAAAGTTTTTTTCTCATCTGTCTATCTCCTATATTACTTATTCTCTACAAAGTAATTCGGTCAACTTTTGCATTACTGAACAATAAAACTTTACTTTTATCTAAATATTTCAAATAAATATACTTTTTTTTACTTTTTGAAACATATTTTTACTCATGCATAAGATAAAACATCAAAAAATTAAATTATTTTGATATACTCATGCGATTATATATTAAGGATAAATTGAACACATGAGAGTATTTACTGGTATTCAACCCTCTGGCACACTTCACATCGCAAACTACTTTGGCTCAATTAAACAGATGGTAGAACTTCAAGACAGTAATGAACTTTTTATGTTTATCGCTGATTATCATGCACTTACCTCACTAAAAGATCCAAAAGCACTTAGAGAAAACACTATGGATGTAGCGATCTCTTACCTTAGTCTAGGGATAGACCCAAGTAAAACCACTATGTGGGTGCAATCAGATGTAAAAGAGGTTCTAGAACTCTACTGGATTCTTTCAGCCTATACGCCTATGGGGCTTTTAGAGAGAGCACATAGTTATAAAGATAAAGTAGCCAAAGGAATCCTTGCAAATCATGCCCTATTCTCTTATCCCGTTCTTATGGCGGCTGATATTCTGCTTTATGATGCACAAATTGTCCCTGTGGGGAAAGATCAGATACAACATGTAGAGATTACAAGAGATATCGCTATCAAGTTTAACAATGACCATGGAGAGATATTTACGCTCCCCAAGTTCAAGGTAGATGAGAGTGTTGCATCAGTTCCTGGAATTGATGGTGCAAAAATGAGTAAGAGTTATGGCAATACCATTGATATTTTTATGACAGAGAAAGCCCTTAAAAAACAGACAGGGAAAATTGTGACCCAAAGTGTTGCAATGGAAGATCCAAAAGAGTATAAAGATTGTAATGTATATGAACTTAGCAAACTTTTTATGAATGACGATGAATTGAAAGAGTTACAAGAGAGATATAAAAGAGGTGGCGAAGGGCATGGACACTTTAAGATGACACTTAAAGAGAAGATTTGGGATTATTTTGAAGAAGCACGAACAAAAAGAGCTTATTTTCAAGAACATACTGATGAAGTGATGGATATCTTAAATGAAGGTGCAAAAAAAGCTTCTCATCTCGCCAAAGAAAAAATGCAACTAGTAAGAGAAAGTGTAGGGATATATAGATGATTGATATAAAAGCATTACAAAACAATTTTGATGAAATTGCAAATAAACTTCAAAAGAAAAAGATTGATGAGTCACTTTTACAAAATTTGAAAGAACTTTCACTAGAACTAAAAGAGAAAAAAGCAATCCTTGAAACTTTACAAGCTGAACAAAATGCAAAAAGTAAACTCTTTCCCGTCTATCAAAAAGAGGGAAAAGATATAGCTTCTTTAAAAGCAGAGCTAAATGAGAATAAACAGAAAATTTCAATTGCACAGGAGATTATGAGAGAAGTTGAAGAGAAACTCTCAGCAATTGCTATGGGAGTTCCAAATATTCCTGATGAGAGTGTTCCTCTGGGAGTTGATGAAGAGGACAATCAAGAGCTGAAAAAAGTTCTTGATATTCCTACATTTGATTTTGAGCCTAAAGAGCATTGGGATTTGGATGCAGATCAAGCGTGGATTGATTTTGAAAGAGGTGTGAAACTTTCCAAAAGTCGTTTTTCAGTACTTAAGAATGATGGAGCACGATTAGAAAGAGCTTTGTCAAACTACATGTTGGATTTTAATCGTTCTCGTGGATTTGAAGAAGTTTCCGTTCCTTTTATCACCAATGAAGAGTCTTTAAAAGGTACGGGGCAATTACCAAAGTTTGGTGATGACCTTTTTAAAATTGAGGGTGAAAACCTTTATCTAATCCCTACGGCAGAAGTTCCAGTCACCAATCTTTTTAGAGATGAAATTTTAACGGCTGATGAACTTCCTATCAAACTTACTGCTTATACGGCATGTTTTAGAAAAGAGGCAGGAAGTGCTGGGCGTGATACTAGAGGGATGATTCGCCAACACCAATTTGGAAAAGTCGAACTGGTTTCCATAACCACTCCAGAAGATAGTGACAAAATTTTTGATGAGATGGTCTCTTGTGCAAGTGACCTTTTAAAATCTTTAGGGTTAGCTCATAAACTGGTGCTTCTTTGTGGTGGGGATTTAGGGTTTTCAGCAGCAAAAACCGTAGATATAGAAGTTTGGCTTCCTGGACAAAATAGATACAGAGAGATAAGTTCTATCTCAAATACTAGAGACTTCCAAGCAAGACGCGCAAAAATTCGTTACAAAGAAGGAAAGAAAAATATTCTAGTACATACTTTAAACGGCTCCTCATTGGCAGTGGGTAGAACACTCATAGCAATTATGGAGAATTATCAAAAAAGTGATGGAACGATAGAAATTCCAGAAGTACTTAAAGAGTACATGAGGTAACTATAGAGTATGGCTGAAGAAGAATTTTTTACCCTTGATGATGATGACTTAGAAGAGGTTGCCAAAAAAACCTCTGATAAAGCTTCTACCAAAAAAGAGAGTGGAAGTAACATTATTCACTATATTATCATTGGGATATTAGTTTTAACCATCATTCTTTTTGCCCTCTTTGCCTATCTTTATATACAAAAGAAAAATGAACCCATAGAAGAGGATGTAAATGCATCCAAAATCATACAAAATATTCAAGATAAAAAGTTAACACCAGATCAAGAGAGTGAAGCTCAAAGGCTACTTAGTAAAGCAGATAAACTTTTTTCACAAGGAAAAAGAGAAGAAGCACTTGCAATTTATGAACAACTTTCTCACTATAACAAAGCACTATCCTATTATAACATCGGTGTTGCTAAATTAAAAGAGGAAAAATATCAAGAAGCAATTGATGCTTTTGAAAAAGCGATGAAAAGTACAAAACTTATCTGTGCAAGTGCTCTAAATTGTGCTGTTTGTTATCTAAAATTAGAAAATAGACCTAGGTTTGAGTACTATATAAAACTCGCAGACAAATATTTAACTTATATGGTAAACCAACCACTCTACTCTTACTATTATACACTTATACACTATTATCAAAATCAACCTATTGAGAGTCTGATAAGCATTAAAAACCCCTCAGCAGATTTTTACAATAACCAACAAAACATAATTGCCTCAAAAGCACTCTCAACAATTCAAAATGACGCATTAGCAATTTACTATCTTATCAAAAATGGAGATCCAAAAGATTCCCTCACCGCTGGACTCTTACATGCAAGATCGGGGGAGTATTCACTTTCCTCTGATGTGTTACAAAATGCAGTTAACCAAGGTTTTGAACCACTCAAATCAAATATTGCTTTGGCTTTAGTAAAAAATAAATTGGGTCTTTTAAAAGATTCTGCCGATATTTTAAAATCAACTTATGATGCTTATCAAGATAAAGCAGAACACACTTATCCTATAACTGTAAACCTTAAAGAGTCACTATTTGACCCAGTTTTTGCACAAAAAGAGTTTAAAAAAAGACTCTTCTTAGATGATAAATATAGATATTCGCTCATCTTTTACTATGCTCCCTATCATGCAATAGACTCTACAAAAACCGTCAACCTTATCACAAAGGGGGCTAAAAAGATAGAGATAGATAGTTTAAAACCTGCTATTGGATATTTAACAGACTCAAAAGCAGTTTCAAATGTCAACTTGGCCATCACCAAAGCTTTAAAAAGCGTCATTGACAATAAGATCTATGAAGCAAATAAAATTTTTAAAGATGCAATCGAACTCTATCCTGCTCATTCAACTATTCACTACAATTTAGCACTCTCTTATGCACAAATTTTTGATTTTCAAAATGCATACAAACACTTCTCAAAAAGTTATTCTCTCGATTCACATAACTACAAAGCATTAGCTTTTAAAACTTTTTGTGCACGACTTACCAACAAAAATATACCAAAAAAAGAGCTTGAAAAATTAAAAACAAAAACAGAGAACAAAGAGGCTCTTGCACTTATCGATATAGCACTAGGCTCTTTAGGATTAGATTTAGGATATCTTGAAACAAAAGGTGCTACCTTTAAACACGCACTTAATCTTTCATTTGCTTATAGTAGAGATGATTTAAACATGTATCAAAAAAGTGCCCTCTCTCTTAAAAACCTTTTAGAAAAAGATCTTATTTCAAATATACTATACCTTGACGCAACACATGATAAATCTAAAATGAAAAGTTATGCTAGAGCAATACATAGTACACTAACACAAAAAAATCTCGACCTTTCACCGCTATATTTTGGTGGTTTTTTACCAAAAGAACTTTATATAAGAATGCTTCATATCGCAGGTATTACTTCTGTAGCAAAAAGACAATTAAGCGTTTATGCAAAAGCTCAAAAACCAACCATTCCGCTACTCCAAGCTCTAGCATTTACAGATATATATAATCAAAATTTTGATGAAGCTTATGACATATACAATGATCTTATTGACAACCATGGACAAAAAGACTCTCATACACTCTTTTTAGCTGCTATCGCAGCACTAGGTTCAAATCACCATGCTAATGCTGTAGCACTACTAGAGCTTGCCAAACTGACAGATGACTCCAATTTTGAAAGTAGATATGCCTTAGGACTACTCTACCAAGAAGCACAAAATCTCGAAGGTGCATCCATACAGTATAAAAAAATAGGCAATTCAAACTTCCAATCCAATTATTTTACATTCAATCTAAAAAAGTAAAATAATTTTCCACAAATATAAGTAAGATTATACTACTATAACTAACTCGAATCTTAATAAAGAGGATAACACGGTTTACTATGCATGGGCACTCCACAAAAGAGCTCGTAGTAAGTAGCCTAAAACACAAGCACGGTTCATCTGTGCGTGAGCCCTCTGCTGAAGAGCTCATAGCGAGTAGCGTAGCAGAAGGGACTTTGTTCCTTCTGCGTAATTAAAATAAAAATAAAAGGAGTTTATATGACACGCCGTCAATGGATGTGGCTATGGATATGGCTTTTGATTTTCTTTATCATATTTTGTGTGTGGAACAAACTACAAACACTAAGTACTGATATAAAAACACCAGAACAATCTATAACAACACCTGCAGTAATTGCCCCACAAGTGGCACAAACAGTTGCAAACAATAAGGTTGAAAAAGAGGATATCAATTTCAAAGTGATTAAAGATGACCAAATCATTAAAATATCAGGTCTATTTACTTCAAAAGAGAATCTTGATACCCTAAAAAATGAATATCTAAAATTTACTGATACTATTGAAGAGGGTGTGATAGTCATAGATGAAAATGCACAAAACCCTGAAATTATAGAACTTATGAAAAATTTAAGTGGTGATTTTTCAAAATTCAAAAGCGGTTATTTAGAGTATGCAGAGGGAACACTTACGATTGATGGCATTGTTGAAGATGCGAGTATCAGACAGAGCATGGGAGATAAAGCATCGAGTGTTGGAGAGCTATTTGTAGACAATAAAATTATGATAGATAATCCAAAAATAGAGGTAGCAGTAGAAAAGCCTGTATCTGAGCCTTCTAAAGAGGAAATACAAGCCAAACTTAACAATTTACTCAAAGTTAAAAAAGTAGAGTTTGTTTATGGAAAAGCAGTTTTAACACCAAGTGGGAAAAAAACGATTAATGAAGTACATGCTGTTTTAAATGAGTATAAAGATATCAATATCGAAGTTGGTGGACATACAGACTCACGAGGAAGCCAAGCAATAAACAAAGCTTTAAGTCAAAGTAGAGCAACTACAATAAAAAATTATTTAGTCTCAAAAGGGGTAGATAGTAAAAGATTAAAAGCAGTAGGTTATGGCGAGAACAAACCATTAGTCAAAAACAATAGTGCAAAAAACAGACAAATCAACAGAAGAGTTGAATTTAAAATATTAGGAGAATAGAGATGGATAATTTAATAGAACTAGCAATGCAAATCATTTTCTGCCTGCTTATAGCAGCAATACTTGGTGCCATCATCGGTTACCTTCTAGGGAAAATGAGTAAATGTGACAAAGATGAATATGATTTAAACCCAAACGGTGATAAAAAAGATCTTAATGATTACGCTTCAGAAGAAAACGATATAAGAGAAAATATATCTTCAAGTATCGATAAAACGAAAGGCTTAACAGCTACAGGTATTGCTAGTGTGGGAGCTGTTGGTGCTGGAATATATGAGGGTACAAAAGATATAGGCTCAAATATTGAAGACAATATAAAAGATTTTGGTTCAGAGGTTAATGAGCATGTAGTTGATGATAGTAGTGCGGTTTCTAAAGAGCTAAAAGAAAATTATACAGACCCTATATCTGTTGGTCAAGAGATAGGCATCAGACCAGTATCTGTTGAAGAACCTTCAAATGGTGAAGTAGATGACTTAAAAGAGGTTAGTGGTATTGGTCTAAAAATAGAAGAGATCCTAAACTCTCTAGGTATTTACTATTTTCATCAAATTTCTGAGTGGACACCTGAAAACATAGAGTGGATTGAGAACTATCTCTCTGTAAAGAGAAGAGTCAAAAAAGAGGATTGGATTGGTCAAGCGACACTACTTTCAACTGGTGGAGAGACTGACTTTAGTAAAAAAGTACAAAGAGGAGAGAACAGAAATTATAATTAGACCACAAATATAAAACAGTATAGAATTTAACTCTATACTGTTTAACTCATCTTTGGTATAATCGATAAAAACCAAAGGATTCTATTTGATATGTATATTTGACTGCGAAACAATCCCCGATTCAAACCTTGTAAAATCCCAATTTAATCTTAGCGGTAGTGACAAAGAGATTGCTCAAAAAGCATTTGAACTTCAAGAGGCTAAAACTGGCTCCTCTTTTTTACCCATCGCTTTTCACCAAGTAGTTTCAATTTCAGCTGTTATGGCGGATGATTTTGGAGTATTTCAAAAAGTGAGTACGATTCAAGGAAAAGATGAACAAGAGATGATTGAAAACTTCTTGAATTTTATCGACAAACATAATCCCAAACTTGTCAGTTTCAACGGAAGAAACTTTGATATGCCGATGCTTATGCTTCGTGCGATGAAATATAACCTCTCATGTCCTGCCTATTTTGACAAAGATAATAAAATGTTAAATAAGAGTAAATGGGATAATTATCGCTACCGTTTTACAGATAAGTTTCATGTAGATCTTATGGATCATATTAGTGAATTTGGAGCCGTTCGAGGACTGAAACTTGATACACTCTGTACGATGATGGGAATTCCTGGAAAATTTGATGTGAGTGGTGATCAAGTCTTTTCACTTTACCATGATGGAGAGATAGAGAAGATAAAAGAGTATTGTGAAAGTGATGTTTTAAATACTTATTGGCTTTATCTCAAATATGAACTGCTAAAAGGGAATCTTCTGTATGAAGATTATTTACAAAACTTAGATACTATGAGCGAAAAAATTCCCACCGATAAATCTTATAGTCAAATTTTTATAAACGGTGTAAAAAGAGAGATGAGTAATATATGATAGCTGTAGTAGATTACAACATGGGAAACCTCAGAAGTGTACAAAATGCATTTTTGAAGATTGGGGAAGAAGTGACAATCGTTTCTGACCCAAATGAAATTCAAAACTATGATAAGTTGATTTTACCTGGTGTTGGTGCTTTTGGAGATGCCATGGAACATCTAAAACAAAATGGCATGGATGAGGCTATTAAAACATTTGCAACAAGTGGGAAACCACTACTTGGAATCTGTCTTGGGATGCAACTCCTGCTTGAAAGTTCTGATGAGTTTGGAACACATGAGGGGTTGGGTCTGATTCCTGGAATGGTTAGAAAATTTGACACAAGTAAATTTAACACACCTTTAAAAGTTCCACACATGGGATGGAATGAACTGTTTGTAAAAAAACAGACCACCCTTTTTGATGGTCTTGAAGATGAAATTTACCTCTATTTTGTACATAGTTTTCATGCAATATGTGATGAAAAATATATAATTGGTGAGAGCGAATATGGATATCCATTTGCAAGTGCCATTAACAAAGAGAATATCTACGGTTTTCAACCTCACCCAGAAAAATCCCATGACAATGGATTAAAAATACTAAAAAATTTTACGAAAGTTTAAAAATGGATATATTACCAGCGATAGATTTAAAAGATGGAAAAGCAGTAAGACTCACTAAGGGTTTAATGGATACAGCAAAAATTTATAGTGATGAACCTTGGATGGTTGCAAAACACTTTGAAGAGCTAGGGAGTCGATGGTTGCACCTTGTAGATCTCAACGGTGCATTCGCAGGAACTCCACAAAATTTAGAACAAATTAAAAAAATTCGAGAAATGTGCGATATACAGATAGAGCTTGGCGGAGGCATCCGAGATGAGGATACTATCAAGAGATATTTAGATCTTGGAGTAAATCGTATCATTTTGGGTTCAGTAGCTTTAAAAAATGCCGATTTTGTAAAAGATGTTGCAGGAAAATATCCAATTGCGGTTGGAATTGATGCGATTGATGGCTATGTTGCAGTTGAAGGTTGGGCTGAGAAGTCAAGCATGAAAGCTACTGATTTAGCCAGAGAGTTTGCAGATGCAGGCGTTGAAGCAATCATCTGTACAGATGTAGGTAAAGATGGAACACTTAGTGGTGTGAACATCGATTTTACGCTTGAAATTGCCAGAGCTTGTAAGCTTGACACTATTGCCAGCGGGGGCGTGAGGGATATAAATGATATAAAGCTAGCTAAAAATAGCGGTGAAATATCAGGTGTTATTGTAGGAAAAGCATTCTACGAAGGTACTCTCGATTTAGGGGAGGCTTTTAAAGTTGCATTAGGATAAAATTTAAAATACGAAGGAAGAAAATGAAATTTTTAGTAGTTGATGATAGCTCAACAATGAGAAGAATTATTAAAAATACGCTTGGAAGATTAGGTCATAAAGACATCTTAGAAGCAGAAGATGGTGCAGTAGCTTGGAAAGTCATGGGTGAAAACTCAGATATCGATATCCTTGTAACGGACTGGAATATGCCTGAGATGAATGGCCTAGAGTTGGTACAAAAAGTACGAGCTGAAGATAAGTATGAAGATTTACCAATCATCATGGTAACAACTGAAGGTGGTAAAACAGAAGTTATTACAGCACTTAAAGCGGGTGTTAATAACTATATTGTAAAACCATTTACACCGCAAGTCTTAAAAGAGAAGCTTGAAGCGGTATTATAAAACTAGGAATATATGGATAAATTTTATTATGAACTAACGGTTACACCAAAAAATAGTTTGGAGATTTTTAGCGACTTCCTTCTAGAAATCACACAAAATGCACTTGAAGAGAAAGAGGACTCACTGATTGTAAGATCAACTGAACCTCTTGATGATATCTTGTGGGCTACAGAACAATTCTCAAACAAATTAAATATCCAGATAACAAGCAATCTAGAAAAAAAGAAAAATGAAGATTGGATCAGTAAGTACAAAAACTCTATCCAACCTATTGAAGTCGGCTCATTTTATATCCGACCCCAGTGGGAGAGTGCAAAAGAAAACCTTACAAATATCATCATAAATCCTGCACTTGCATTTGGTTCAGGACACCATGAGACTACCTATAGTTGTCTTCAAGCAATTGACAACTATGTAACACCAAATATAAAACTTTTAGATGTCGGATGTGGAAGTGGTATACTCTCCATTGCAGCTGAAAAAAAAGGTGCCATTGTCGATATTTGTGATACAGATGATGTAGCAACTCAAAGTGCAAAAGATAATTTTACCCTAAACAACTCAACTATAAATGCTTCATGGACAGGTTCGGCAAACAAAACTAAAAATGAGTATGATATAGTCATTGCAAATATCATAGCTGATGTAATAATCATCATAGAAAAAGAGTTAAAACATCGGGTTAAAAGTGGCGGAATTTTAATTCTATCGGGTATAATAGATAAATATTTTGACAAAGTTATTGAAAAATTCAAAGATTTTGAAAAAATAGAAATTATAAAAAAAGACGAATGGTATACATTGGTCTTGCGAAAAGCGTAAAGGAATACAATGTCTCAAAATAATCGAGATGATAAAAATAATAATTTTTTCAATCAAAACCCCTTGGTTTTGTTTGCAATTTTTTCAATAGTAATTATATTACTGTTTAAAAGCGTAATTGAACCAACTGAGGGAATGAATAGTAATGAAGAAGGTTTTGGAGCAACTCAAGCTGCTAAAACGGAGAAGATTAACTACTATGAGCTAAAAGAACTCATCAAAAAAGGTGCTATAACTTATGTAGCTATCGGGCAAACAACCATTAAAGGTGTCTCTGAAAAAGGTGCTATAAAAACGATTTATTATGTTAAAAAAGTGGGTCAAGACAATACACTTATACCACTGTTAGATGAAAATAAAGTCCCTTATGGTGGATATAATGAGACCAATTGGCTTACTGAAATCCTCTTTTCATGGGTGATTCCTATCTTTATATTTTTTGGTATATGGATGTTACTTACAAGCCGTATGCAGAAAAACATGGGTGGCGGAATCCTTGGCATGGGAAGCAGTAAGAAACTTGTCAATTCAGAAAAACCAAATACAAAATTTAGTGATGTTGCAGGTGTTCAAGAGGCAAAAGAGGAAGTTAAAGAGATTGTAGACTTTTTAAAATACCCAGAAAGATATATGAACCTTGGAGCAAAAATTCCCAAAGGTGTACTTTTAGTAGGACCTCCAGGAACAGGTAAAACACTCCTTGCCAAAGCAGTTGCAGGAGAAGCGGATGTACCATTTTTCTCAGTTTCTGGTTCTAGCTTTATCGAGATGTTTGTAGGAGTTGGGGCAAGTCGTGTTAGAGATCTTTTTGAAAATGCAAAAAAAGATGCACCTTCAATTATCTTCATTGATGAGATAGATGCTATCGGTAAGAGTAGATCTGCTGGTGGAATGATGGGTGGAAATGATGAAAGAGAGCAAACACTTAATCAACTTCTAGCGGAGATGGATGGTTTTGACTCCGATAATTCACCTGTTATTATCTTAGCAGCGACGAATAGACCAGAAGTTTTAGATGCAGCACTATTGCGTCCAGGAAGATTTGATAGACAAGTTCTTGTTGATAAACCTGACTTTAAAGGGCGTATCCAAATACTAAAAGTGCATATCGAAAAAATTAAAATTGCTGATGATGTAGATCTTGATGAAATTGCACGACTTACAGCGGGACTTGCAGGAGCAGATTTAGCAAATATTATCAATGAAGCAGCCCTACTTGCTGGTCGAGCAAATAAAGACGAAGTGGAACAAAAAGACTTTTTTGAAGCAGTTGAGCGAGCAATAGCTGGACTTGAAAAGAAAAGTAGACGTATCAATCCAAAAGAGAAGAGAATCGTAGCTTATCATGAAAGTGGACATGCCTTAATAGCTGAAACTACAAAAGGTGCTAAAAGAGTCTCAAAAGTCTCTATCGTACCTCGTGGTCTAGCAGCACTTGGATATACGCTTAATAAACCAGAAGAGAACAAATATATGATGCAAAAGCACGAGCTTATTGCTGAAGTTGATGTACTTTTAGGAGGACGAGCGGCTGAAGAGGTTTTCATCAAAGAAATTTCTACAGGGGCTGGAAATGACTTAGAGAGAGCAACAGATATCATCAGAGCTATGGTTGGTATCTATGGAATGACTGATGTTGCAGGATTGATGGTCTTAGAGAAACAGAGAAGTACCTTTTTACAAGGTGGGACTACTAAAGAATACAGCAGTAAAATGGCTGAAGATGTTGATCAATTTATAAAAGAGTTTTTGGATGAGAGATATCAAGTGGTGCTTAAAACTTTAAAAACTTATAGTGATGCGATTGAAAGTATGGTTGAAGCTCTTTATGAAACTGAAAATATTGATGGAAAACAAGTTGTGGATATCATTGAAAAGTTTGAGAATAAAAACAACATGGAGAGTCGTCTTACAACCCATGAAGGTGCAAATGATGATATCAAAGAAGCATTAAAAAAAGAGGAAGATAAAACACAACATAAAGACGATAAAGAGGGCAATGAGCCAACGGAAGAAAACGATAAAAAAGAAGAAGAGTAGTTTTAAACTACTCTTTAAAAACGATAACGAACTCCTAACTTCGAAACTCTAGAGATTTTAGCATAAACAGATAATCCATCTTTTTTCTTATCAAATATATTAAGATCGATATCTTGACCAATATAATCATTTATTTTATTTAAAAATTGTTTTTTACTGCTAGTTCTTTTTACTTTAACCACAGGTGTAAGGCTTCTAATCTTCAATGTTTTATAATCACCAGCAAATGAAGCTGAGGACAAAGAGAAAATTGAAAAAATAATACATTTGCAAGTTATGGCTTTGGTCATTGTGTCAGATCCTTTAAGATGTATGTTACCTTATAAATCGACACTAGTCAATAATTATTAACTTTTTTTAATTATATTTTCCTATTTCACCCTTTTTCTAACTTTAGTTTTACTTCTTGAAACACTGCTGAGTCTCCTTCATTACTTTTTAAGCTTGGAGTAAGATAATTAAGCCCATATGCACCTGAATAAATTTTTACACAATCACTCCTCAAATCATCACTAAGTTTTACGCTAAACTCTACAGTTGCATATTGTGAAGTTACATTTACAGTAACCCCCTCTTCAAATCCATGAGAGGGATGGATATAAAGATGATTATCTCGTTCAAATTGACTATTGATTGAATTTCTAGGTTTACAAGTAACTAAAAAATATCCCTCTTCCTCATCAGGTTTTTCATCATCAATATCATCCATAAAGAGAAATTTTTCATCTTCAGTATAAAAACCCTTACTATAAGGAATCTCATCATAATTACAAGAGTAAAAATAACCATCAATCTCTTTTGAATTTGATGTTAAGATTTCTTCACAATACTCTTTTTCACTCTTTAGTGCTTCATATCCAAAACTCTCCAATAAAAACTCTGTCAATACATACTCACTAATTCCAACATCACTATCCATTAGCTTTGGCATGTTTCCTACAAATTCACTTCCATAAGAGAGCCGAATATCCTCTTTTTCTAAAAAAGTTTTTGCAGGAATTACTAAATTAGAAATTTTAGAGCTCTGGTTTTCATATAATCCAAAATAGACAATAAAATCACTCTTTTCAAGCCCTGATTTAACTAGGTTAGAATTTGGCATCTGTTCACAAGGATTAGCACCTTGGATGAAAACAGTATCATAATTTGAAAAATTGACTGTTGGTTTAGGAACTGTTTTAGCCTTATGCATAAAAGGATTTGCAAACCCGTAACCACTATCACTAAGATAACTAACGCCACAACCCTCTTTCCCAAATTGTCCCATCATTGCAGCCAAAGAATCGATAGCTCTTAGCACTCCATCACCATGAAGATACTTCTGTACACCAACACCTACTAAAAATGTCACCTTTGCATCCTTCATAAGTGCAAGTGAAGACATAATAGTTTTCACAGTAACATCTACTTCATCGATAAGGTATTTGATACCAAAACCTCTGAAAAAGTCTACAAAGTCTTCATAATATTCTGTGTGTGAAGTTATAAAATCATGATCTTCCATCTCTTCAAGATGTGCAAATCGTGCCCAAAGAATTGCGAGAAAAAAGTCTGATCGAGGTTTTAACTGAACATGAATATCTGCTTTTTTTGCCAACTTTGTCTCAACAGGATCTATGACAATTAAAGTTTTATCTTTTATCGCATTCATCATGTGGGCATTGGTAGTAGTGATATTTCTACCCCAAACCACAACCACCTCACTTTTGGCAATTTGAGAAATGCTCATCGCTAGATTTGCACCTCTTCCCTCAACAATACCAGCATCCCCTGCCCCATCACAAAGTGAACCACGTGTGAAAGTTGCACCATATTTTTCAAAAAACAGGTTGGTAACATCTTGCATTTTACCCATGTTCCCACTACCTTTAAAAAAAAGCGTTTTTTCTTTTTGAGACTTTTTTAAGTGTGAAGAGAGTAATTCTAATGCTTCATCCATAGAGATATTTTCACCATTATAACTAGGCTCCGTAATCCTCTTTTGTTTTGTAAAACCATTCAGACTTGGACATAAAAACCCTTGTGTTAGAGGATGATGAGAATCGCCTTTTAATTTCCCCTCTTCATAAATAACCGAACATGCATCATAACAATCTAGTGGGCATGTTGTTTTATGCACTATTTAAACTCAATTTTGACTAATTTAGAAAACTGTTTAGGCTTATCCATCAAAATTTCAACACGATAAGAGGAGATATTTATACTATCAGCAACCCTCCAAATTTTATCTATCGTTACACTACTCAAAGAACCATCAAGATAAATCTTCTTTTTCTCAATTCCCACCAAATCATCTGCTGAAACATAGATAACCAATCTCGCACCTGAAACATCATAGACATCCATCAGCTTTGCACCAGGAACAAGAAAATCCCCAATTCTAGGATAAATTTTATAGATATAATTTCCCGCAACTACCTTGATATTTTTCTTCTTTATCTTATCTTCTAAAGTTTTTATTTTAAGGGATAGATCCTCTTTTTGTGTTTTGAGATTTACCAATGATGTTTTCACACTGATATAACTACTTTGGGCATTAATCATCGTCAATAACTTAGCATCTTTTTGAGTTTTTGAGTATGAAGATAGGTTTTCAACACGAGCGTAATTATTTTTATTGATATCTGCTGCTCTTTTTGAGTTTGCTAAATTTTGTTTCATCAAAGCAATATTGCTAAGTAAAAATTTTAACTTCTGCTTTGAAGCCAGCAAATCAGCCTTATCAATCACATCATCAATCTTAACAACAACGCTCCCATCACTATTTTTCCCCTCTAACGCATCATTAACAAAAACCACTTCTCCACTAACTGAGGATTTCACACTAAAAAACTCTTTTGGCTCAGCTTTTGAATAATACCCAGTAGCCCCCAAAGAGACTAAACTTAGTAATATAGCTATAAAAATTTTCACTTCCCTACCCCTACTCTTTTTTAATCTATTATAGCCAAAATACATGCGTTTTCAAATCCTAGTTTGGCACGATTATTGCTCTATTGTCAATATATTTAAATAAAGGAATACCTTCATGGAATTTATTCACATTATCGTAAACGACCAAAACTACCTTGTAAGTAGTGAAAAAATCAAAGAGATATTAAAATATCCTACTATTAAACCTCTTGCAGAGAGTTCTGAATTTATAAAAGGAATCATTAGCCATAAAGATAAAATTATCCCAATCATTGAAGTTAGAAAACTTTTAGGATTTGAGTCATTTGAGAGTGAACAAATAAAATTACTGCAAAAAGTAGCAGCTCAACATATAAGCTGGATGGAGGATTTTGAAATCTCTTTAAGAGAAAGCAGACCATTTAAAAAAGCTCTCGACCCTCATAAATGTGAACTAGGAATTTGGATAGATGAGAGTCTTCAATGTATGCGATGTAACCATGATGGTTTTATTGACATTATAAAAAACTCAGTTGTACCCTATCATAATGCACTCCATAATGAAGGAAAAGCAATTTTAGAAAATCTACAAACAGCCTCAATTGAAACAGCTTTAGAGACTATTAAAGAACATGGCTTTAATACAATTCAAGGGTTAAAAACTTTAGAATTAGAGATTCATCGTTTGTCATCTTCATTTGAGCAACTTATCGTTTATGATATAGATGGTATTGATGTTGGTTTTATCGTTGATGGCGTTGCAGGGCTGCATCAATTGGATGAAAAAAATTACAATCTTGGAACTGAAGCACTCTCAAAAAGTAATCAATTTATACAATTTATCGACCATTATGAAGAAAATAAAGCGTTACTATTTTCAATGAAATTTACACGAGATGTAATTGAACTTGTCCAACCATGGAGAGAAAAAGTAATTGCATGATAAAATTTATGATAGAATCAAATAAAAAGGTATAAATGCACTATGATGCGATAATCATTGGAGCTGGAATCGCGGGAGCTTCAACTGCGTATTTTCTAAAACAAGCTGGACTTTCAGTTTTAGTTTTAGAAAAAGAGACTATATGTAGTGGAGGTTCAAACCCAGCTGGTGCATTTTTATCTCCAAAAATTTCAAAGCCTTCCCCTTATAAAACCTATCTCAATAATGCTTTTTTATTTAGTACCAATTTCTATAAAATAAACTTTCCAGAACTCTTTTACCCATGTGGTCTTAAAAAATTTCCATTGGATGAAGAAGATGCACAAAAGTGTAAAAGCTATGAACCTTTTATTGATATACCTTGTGAAAAAATTCCTGAGGGTTATTTCTTTCCAAATGCAGGTATTATAAACCCCTTAAAACTATGCCATGCATTATTAGAAGGAATTGAAGTAAAAGAACACTACCATGTAAAAGATATTGATAATTTTTCTTGCAAACATCTCATTTTAGCAACAGGAAGTGACAAACTCCCTATTGAAATTCCCTATATCAAAACAAAAAATATCGCTGGCTATCGTTATGATGTAAGATTTGATGATGACGAAAATCAAAATTTCAACACGCACAAAGATCTTTCACTTTCAGCATTTTATAATGAGTGTGTAGCGATTGGTGCAACGCATATTAAACTTAGTCAAGTAAATGATTTAGACAAACAAGCACAACTTGATACTTTTGAACTATTGGGAAAAGCTAAAAAACTGCAACCATTAAAGAACCTTGAAATCCTAGAAACTTACACAGGTTACAGAAACACAACATTTGACTACTTTCCCATTGTTGGAGCATTGATCGATGCAGACAAGACACTTAAACAATACCCTTATATCAAAACGGGAGCAAAAGTTCCGACAGATAGTTATCTTCTTTTTGATAATCTTTATATCCATGGAGGGTTGGGTTCACGAGGATTTGTCTATGCTCCATATAATGCAAAGATTTTGACTGAACTTATTGTAAACAATAAAGCGATAGAAGAGCGTTTATCTCCTATACGGCTTTTTCAAAAATGGGCAAAAAAATTATCTTAAATCCACCGATTTATCATACTTTATATTATACCGCTTCAAAATCTCTTGATTTTTCATTTTACAAACCTTCGAGTCCATGACAACTTGAATGCCTTCATCATCTTCTAAAAGAAGATAATCCCCTTTGAAGTTTTTTACTATTTGATAAAACTCATCAAAGGTTGAAAAGGTTTTTCCATTTATCTTTTCAACTGGCCAAAAAGAAATGCTAGAATTTCCTTGACTAAGTTCTGAAGCTAATACTTTTAAAAGTACTACTATCTCTTTTTTCTCCTCAGTTGGCCATCTTGATGCCATATAGCGTAGTCTTGTAGAGTGAAGAAGCTTTTTTGTCAGAGGTACAAATACATAACCTCCATAGATAAAATAAGTCGGTGCTTTATCAAATCTCGTGGTTTTTACTACCAAAAAATTATCTGCGATGCTTTGAAGTTTGATTTTAACTTTCATTGGTTTTTGTGCTCTTATAATATCAAGTTCCAATACATCTCCAATCTGATGTAAATCTATAAAATACTTATAAGAGGTAAATTGATGATAACGAAATGATACCGTTCCATCATTGTTGATTTTATGTCCATCGATGTGTGTGATGATATCCCCTGCTTTTAAAATATCTTTTGCCGATGAGTTATAAACTGTGTTGATGACTAGCTGACCTGTACAATTTTCATCCATGCCATACATCTCTCTCAAAGTAGTACTCTCAATTTTTTGTGTGGTGATACCCATGTTCGCAAACCCATCATTGTGCCCATCTTTAACATCTTCCAAAAAGTGATTTATCATGGTTACTGGCACTAGATAGCCAATACTTTGTGATTTACTCATGCTTTGCATGACAACCCCAACAATATTTCCTTCACTTATCGCTGGTCCTCCGCTATTTCCAGAGTTTATCGCAGCATCAACTTGAATCGCTAAAAACTTCTCGCCTCCGTGAACATAACGACGATGTTCAATTCGAGATACAATTCCAGTAGTAACACTAAGCGTATTTCCACCTGCAGGAAAGCCAAAAACAGTAACATTTTGTTGGATGTTTGGCAAAGCATTAAGGGTTAAAGGTTTTACTCCTTTAAAAAACTCCTCATCATCAACTGTGATAATGGCAAGATCTGCCTGATGTGAAACATGGAGCACTTTTGCTTGAACACGCTTAGTGGTTCCATAACGCTTTACTTCTAAAAAAGTATGATTTGCCACAACATGAGCATTAGTAAGAATTCTATTTCCCGAAATGATACAGCCTGAACCACTAGTTCGAAAAGTACTTGAGTTCCAAGGTGCTTTAGAACTATAAACCTGTGATACAGTATAAATTTTAACAATTGCATCTTTAATCTCATCATCTATTTTCTCGTCAGCTGCGACTAAAGAAAAACCTAATATTACTATAAACCATACTCTTAAAATCATCATATTCTTCACTTTTTATTATAATATTTAATTATATAACAATAAAACACAATTAAAGGTTAAATAAAAGGTAAAGTTATTTTAAATTTGCCGATCTATAGTTAACACAAACAAGGAAAAAACATGAATAATTTACTTAACAATCAAAGATCAAAATTTATTTCAGTGCTGTTAATAACCTCAGTATTTACTTCTACAGCATTTGCAGAGGAAACTTTACTATCTTTTGCTGAGATAAAATCTCAAATCATCCAAGATGAGAGAGCAATCATACTTAAAAAAAGAGATACATTAGCAAAAAATGTGATTGATAAAAAATTTCTATGCTCTAGTACTATTATGAATGAAATAAGAGAAGCTACAAGAGCAAAGCGTAAAATTATTTTTTGACCATTTTGCAATATTATGCTATATTAATAACCTGAGTTCGACAGCATACCATAGCCACAGAAACTAAAGAGAGGGTAAGATTTACAAAATATAATTTGCAATACTAGCCGTAGCTAATTTAAGAATTATATTTTGTAAAGGTTGCCCTCTCTTTAGCTTCCCTTCGGGCTTTGTGAGGTTTCCCATATGCTTCGTTAAATATTTTTGAATTAACTAGTTAGTCCTGCAAATATTTAACATCGCCTATAAAAAACCTCACAAAGCTGTGGCTATGGTATGCTGTCGAACTCAGGTTAATAGATAATATTGCAAGGGTTTCAATGACAAAGTTTTATTTTAAGACTATATTTTTTATATCTTCTTTTGCTATCTTCTATTTAGCACTTGCACCAAGTCAAGGTATTTGGTTTGACTTTGGTTTAGGGGATAAATTTAACCATTTTTTAGCATTTTTTACCCTCTCACTTTTACTGAACCGCTCATCATCTAGTTATGAGAAGCGTTTGAGAAATGTTATCGCTCTGTTTTTATTTGGTACTTTGATAGAAATTGTACAAGCATTTGTAGCCTATCGAAGTGCCTCTACTTATGATCTGTTGGCTGATTTATTAGGAATTTTAACTTTTCAAGCATTTTACTCCACTTATAGATGGATTAGATACCGCATAGCATGATTAAGTCACTTGTCTCATTTTTCATCGAAAAGTCTATCTTAAACCATATCATATTTCTTTTCTTACTTCTGCTTGGTATTTTTGCCTATATCAAAATTCCTAAAGAGATTTTCCCACCCATGAACCTCGATGCTATTTCTATCAGAGGAAATTACATCGGAGCGAGTCCTGATATCTTAGATAAGATGGCAGTAGCTACTATAGAAGATGATTTGAAAAACTTAAGTGATATTGGAGACATTGAAAGTACCATCAAAAACGGTGCATTTAGTATCAAAGCTGACCTCAAAGATGGTGCTGATAACGATGAATTACTTAGTAATGTAAAAGATATTATCTCAAATCTCAGACGTGATCTCCCCACAGACATGGATGAGCCAATCGCTAAAATGATTACCAATAGTTTTCCACTAGTGACCATTGCCATTGCTTCAAATGAAAAGACTGAAAACCTCCTTGAAGTTGCTACTGAACTCAAACGAACACTCTCCTCTATCAAAGATTTAAGTGATATTACCATTCGTGGAGATGCAGATACGGAACTTCTTTTTACACTAAATGATAAAAAGATAGAAGCATTGGGAATTGATAGAAATGTGCTTATCTCTTCGTTAGCATCACTTAGTACTATCTTTCCAATTGGAATAGTAAAAGAGAAAGGAAATCATCTATTTTTAAGTACCTATAACGGTATAAAAAATCTTAAAGAGTTAAAAGAGACCCTTATCACTGTTGGCGGAAAAAAGCTCCGTATCCGAGATATAGCTCATGTCTCATTTACCCTAAGCGACCCAACCGAAATTTCACACTTTAATGCCATGCCAAATATCTCTGTTAACATCAACAAAGCGAAAACAGGTAACTCAATAGCCTTAGTAAAAGATATACGAGCTGAGCTAAAAAAATATGAACAAAAATATACAAATTACAAATTTGAAGTCTACACCGACACTTCCATCTGGATACGAAATCGTCTAAACACAGTCATATCAAACATCATTTTTGGACTTATCTTGGTAGGTTTATCTATCTGGATTTTTATCAATGCTCGCATCGCCATGGTAGTCTCTATCGGAATCCCAACCAGCTTTCTAATCGGACTCATTGCAACTGAAATGCTTGGTTATTCACTTAACATGTTATCTCTTTTAGGTGCACTCATAGCTCTTGGCATGCTTGTAGATGAAGCGATAGTTGTAGCTGAAAATATTCAAAGACATCTTGAAGAAGGAGATGACCCAAAAACAGCGGCGATAAATGGTGCAAGTGAAATGTTTCCAGCAGTATTAACAGCAACAGCTACAACAATATTTGCCTTTTTACCACTTCTTATCATGAGTGGTGAGATGGGTGTTTTTATGAAGATACTACCTATCATGATAAGTATATTGCTGATAAGTTCTCTATTTGAAGCCTTTTTCTTTCTCCCACTTCATGCCAAAGAGCTTCTGAAAAAAGAGACTAAAAAGGGTAAAAGTGCAAGATTTTGGAAGTGGGCAAAATTGGTTTATACTAAAGTTTTGGAGTTTATATTAGATCATCGAAAAATAGTACTTTTTGGTTTTATTCTTTTTACATTTGGTTCTACTTTTTTAATGCTCAAAGCCAGTAAATTTCAACTCTTTCCAGACTTTGATACAACACAAATATATATCAGTGGAAAAGTCAATAAAAACTATGATATCCATGAAACACAAGCATTTGTAACTGAGGTGGAAGAGAGACTTATCGGGAAATTAAGTGATAAAGATATCTCCTCTATTACTTCTATATCTGGTATGAAACTCGATAACAAATCAAAACCCCATATATCTGAAAACTTTTTTCATATCTTCATAAACCTCCATGAAAGAGCACCTGATAACTTTTTTAATATTTATATAAACCCTGTACTTTCTCCTGAATATGACGATAGCGACATGATCCGTTCACGCTCTGCAAAAGAGATTTCATTTGTGATAAAAGAGCTCACAGAAGATTTTAAAAATCAAAAAGCCTTTGAAGAGTTCAATGTCATCGTACCCGGTGCTGGAATCGTAGAAAGTGATATCGCCCTCTCATTTTGGGGAGATGAAGTAAAAGTGAAAAAAGAGATAGAGGGACTTCAAAATCACATGAATAGTATTGATGGAATTTTTAATGTAACCCACGACATGACGCTTGGCGAAACAGAGTTAAAATTCAGAGTCAATGCCTACGGTGCATCTTTAGGTATAAATGAAAAAATCATCTCCAATGCACTCAAACCACTCTTTTTGAAAGCTGAAATTTCAAAAATGTTTTATGAGGGAAAACTCATACGCATCAAGTCCCAAGATGAAGGAAAAGATAGAGCTTCGACACTTGATAATCTCTATATAACCATACCTAATTCAAAACAAAAGGTGCTCTTAAAGGAGGTAGTTAAATTTATCTCAAAACCAAGTTTTGCAACACTATACAAAGAAGATGGACAAAAAATTTGGACAATCTACGGTTCACTGGATAAAGAGCTTATCACTTCAAGTGAATTTCTTGTACATATAAAAACAGAATTAGAAGATATTCAAAAATCAGGAATCGGAGTTGAAATCAAAGGAGAAGAGAAAGAGAATAAAAAGATTCAAAAAGAGATGATGCAAGCCGCCATTATTGCAATATTTTTAATCTTCATCGCACTTATCTGGATGTTCAACTCTATCTCACTCTCGCTCTTTGTCCTATCCATCATACCACTCTCTATTTTTGGCGTACTACTAGGACACATCATCATGGGACTAAACCTCACCATGCCAGGAATGTTAGGCATCGTAGGACTTGCAGGGGTAGTTGTCAATGATGGAATTATCATGATTGATTTTTTAAGAAAAGCTAATACACATCAAGAGTTTATAGAAAAAGCAACTTTAAGACTGCGACCCATTTTGCTAACCTCTATCACAACGGTTTTGGGGCTCTCCACTTTGATACTTTTCGCCTCAGGACAAGCGGTCATCTTACAACCTATGGCAATTTCTCTAGGCTTTGGAATCGCTTGGGCTACTGTACTTAACCTTCTCTTTCTTCCGCTTCTTTTTGCCACCGTCCACAGAATTCGTTAATATTTTAAGATACTTTTTCGCTTTTATCTGTTTCCCTTTATAGACAACATGTGTAGCAATTTTTCTTTTACACATCTCTTTTGCATCCATCCAATAGTCTTGACCGATAAGCATGTTTTCAAATTCAACAGGTGTTAAAAAGCCCTCTTTGACAACAATTTGTCTAAAAAACTTCATCAATATTTTATCTTTATGCTTTACACGTGAACGAATCTCTCCACCTTTTCCAGAGAAGCCAGAGGAGTAGTTATGAAACATGATATCTGAGTATGGATAGATAACACGGCGTTTTGCCATACAAAACATAAGTGCACCCATAGAGTAGGCATGGTTATCTAAAAAGGCAATGGTTCGTCCATAAAACTTCTCTTGGATAAGATTGTAAAACTGTTTCCCCTCGTTGACAAGTCCACCTCCAGAGTTAATACGAAGCTCCAGTATATCGTCTCTTGAGGCACTTCTTAACTCATTTAAAACAGCATGAAGTCCTCGTTTAAACTCTTTAAACTTTCCTATATGAACTGTAAAATGACGGTACTTAGACTCAATTTGATAAACTTTATTGGCTCTATCAAGGGATTTTCTTCGTTCTGGAATATGCTTGATAAACAGCGTATGTTCTTCACTACTTATATCGCTACTTTTCTTGTTTTCCACACACATTCCTCTAGTTTTAGTTATATTATACATAAAAAAGATAAAACTTATATGAAATTTAAGAATATTTTGTAAATATTTTTTTACAGAGTAAGATTTGTTTATCGCAAGCCAAGTGGCTTACGATATTTGACTATCTAAAATTAGCGAATGGATTATCGATAATTTTCTTTCTACTTGCTACATATGGAATGATAGCCGCATGTCTTGCTCTTTTGATTGATGCTTCCACCATCTCTTGATGTTTTTTACAGTTTCCTGTTAAACGACGAGGCATGATTTTATATCTCTCTGAGAGTGAAAATTTAAAAGCTGCTGGGTCTTTATAGTCTAAAAACTCAACTTTTGCTTCACAGTATCTACAATATTTTTTTGAATATTTTCTTCTTTCTGCCATAATTATTCCTTAATATCTATTTTTGTTTCTAAAATGGTATCTCATCGTCATTTATGTCGATTTCTGGGATACTCTGCTCTTGTTTTGGAGCTGGTGTACTTGGTGCTGGTTGACTTGGTGGTGTATAACTATTTGTTGGTGCTGCATTTTGGTTATATCCTCCACCATCAGATGGATTTGAACCTTTAGAGTCTAACATAGTCATATTATCTACAGTAACAGAATGTTTACTTCTCTTACCACCATTTTGATCTGTCCAATTATCAAGCTTCAAACGACCTTCAACAAGAACTTTTGAACCTTTTCTAAGGTATTGATTTGCAACTTCAGCAGTTCTTCCAAAAAAGGTAATATCTACAAATAGAACTTCCTCTTTCATCTGACCATCTCCACCTTTAAATTTACGAGTAGAAGCGATACCAGTATTACCAATAGCCGTGCCACTCGGTGCATATCTAAGCTCTAAATCTCTTGTTAAGTTACCAACTATAATTACTTTATTGAACATTTTGCGTCCTTAATTATTCTGCATCTTTTTTAGGTGCTTCTTCTTTAGCTGGAGTTTCCTCTGCTGGAGCCTCTTGTGCTTTTGGGGCTTCCTCAACTGGAGTCTCTTCTGATTTTGGAGTTTCCGTTACTGGAGTCTCTTCAACTTTAGGTGCAACTTCTACTTTTGGAGCTGGAGCTGCTTTCTCTTCTTTTTTCACAGAAGCTGCTTTTACCAATTTTTCCCATTGTGCAATCTCTTTTTTCTTCTCAAACTTTAAATTTAAAAATCGAAGTATCTCTTCTGTAAGTCTAAGATTTCTTAAAATCTCTTCCATTGCACTTGTTGGTCCAACATAATAAAGAACAAAATAGTGCCCTCTCTCGTGTTTTTCAATCTCATAAGCAAGTTTTCTAATGCCCATGTCTTTAACTGCTTTGATTTCACAATCGTTAGTCTCTACAACGCCTTTGATAAAATCAAACTTTGCCATCATCTCCTCTTCGGTCAATGTAGGCTTTACTACAAATAGTAGCTCATAATGTTTCATATATTCTCCTTGTGGGTTTCAAGCTCTTTTTTTAGTTTCAAGAGCAAGGGTTTTTCTCTATTTTTTAATAGAGCTCGCGATTATAGCTTTATGATGCTTAAGAGATTGTTAGTCTTGGATTTTAAACTATCTATTTAGCTCAAAATACTTTAACGAAGTAGGATAGCCCTTATTTTTAATTAACCCAAGGTAAACCTCCGGCTCTGCCGGAGGACTCCCAAAATTTGATAA
>JAOZKZ010000266.1 GCA_029935075.1 Campylobacterales bacterium | reverse complement strand
CTTGAGGGGCTCGTGCCGCAAGGTGTGGGGGTTCAAATCCCCCCGATCGCACCATTATATATTTATCATAGCACATCACTTTTTCAAAATAAAAACATCGCAATAGTGTGACTATTACTCAATTTTTATTTTAAAAAATTGACGCACTCTGATAAATATCTAACTCTTTACTTTGGCTCCAATCTTTTTTCTGCTTTTAGTGATTCTAAAAAATCTGATGGTTTTTGGGTTTCTACGCCTTTTGCTAGGGTTGAAAATCTCATTTTTTATCTTTAAAATTTAATATTATATATTTTATCAAAAGTAATTTAAAGTATAAAAATATTTTATAAAATGTCGATATATCTTTAACTTAGAGTTATAACTTAGGAAAAATAGATGGAACATTTTTTAAAAAACATGCTTAACAAATACAAACTCTCTACCATGTTTTCGGTAATTATCTTTATCGTTGCATTTATCGTTTCTACTGGTGTACAGAGTGTAAAATATAATGAAAGTAAGACAAATCTTGAAAACAATCTCAAATCAAAAGCGGAGTCAATTCTTGATTTTGCAGATGTACTTTTAGAGAGTAGAAATGAGAAGTTTTTCTCAAATGAGAGTCCAGAAGTTCCTCAGATCATACAAAATGAGATTTTTGATAAGTTTACTGAGATATCAGATGGAAAGATTTTTTTTAAAGAGGCATCAAATACCCCGACAAATCCCAAAAATCTAGCTACCTCTTATGAAAAAGAAGAGATAGAATTTTTTAAAAATAACAAAGATATTAAGCAGCATGAGAAAAAGATAGAGAAAGATGGTAAAGAGTTTTTTATGCTCTCTCGTCCTATGGTGGCAGAAGAGAAGTGCTTGATGTGCCACCCTTCATGGACAACTGAGGGCGAAGTGATTGCAGTTGAAAATGTTTTGATTGATATGGAAGATTTTTATGCAGCACTTAGTGAAAATTTATGGATGTCTGCACTGCTTTGGCTTGTAAATATTACGATTTTATTGACGGTTATTCATCTACTTTTCAAAAAATTAGTATCTGACCGTATTCATAAGGTTTTGGAGATAATTTTTAGAGTTGAAAAAGGTAATTTTGTCATTGATGATATGTTAGCGGATGAAAATACCAAACATGGAAGTAGTAAAAATGAGATAGACCGTATCTTTAGGCATCTTCTAAATATGGTAAATGGGCTTAAACCTGTTATTGACAAGGTTGTAGATCAAAGTAAAGAGGTCGTTTTTGAATCTATATATGGACACACAAAAATTAAAGAGAATCTCCTGTTGGCAAATCATCAGACAGAGATTATCGACCATTCAAAAAAGAGTATCAATAATATTTTAGATATCAATAATAAACTAAACACCAATTTAGATGAAATGCTTGAAAAATCTGAAAATTCAGTCAAAACTATAGATGAGGGACAGTATATCGTTCAGAAAAACTTAAACTCCTCTTCCCATGCCTCTGAAGCGATGCAAAATACGGTAAATTCTATTGATGAGTTAGCAGAACACTCTCAAAATATTTCAAAAGCAATTGTCTTAATTACAGATATCGCCAATGAGACCAATTTAATTTCTCTCAACGCGGCAATAGAAGCAGCACGAGCTGGAGAACATGGTCGTGGTTTTGCCGTAGTTGCAGATAAGATACGAGAGTTAGCAGATGTCTCGCTAGAGAATGCTAATATGATTAATGGTGTTTTAAATGCGATTCATAAAAATATCGAACAGGTATCTAGTGATGCAAAAGAGACCAAAGAGGTTATTGATCAATTGAATGCAAGTTCTACGCATTTACATGAGAACTTTGTAAATATCAATAGTGCTATCGTAGAAAATAGTACGGTTTTAGAGTATTTTAAAGAGAATTTCCAAAATGAGAAAAATGCCTTGCAAGAGGTGACCTCGGATTTGTTAGAAGTTGCAAAAAGTAGTGAAAATTTAAACAAAAATTCACAAAATGTTGAAGATGCGGTCAATAAGATCACAAACATGAGTGGGGAACTTAAAAATCTTACAGATGGCTTTGATGTGATTCATAATAAAAGAGCTTCTAGCAGAGAAGTAATTGTGCCTCCTATAAAAACTGATATTAGCATAGGCAGTACAAAAAAACTTAAAGGTATCGTTTATGACATATCAAATCATGGTATCTCTATGATTATTGAAGAACAGTATAATGATATCGAGCTCAAAGGTGGAGAAAGAGGTGTTATAGAATTAAAAATACCCCTCAGAGGTAAAACAAGATTTCATTTTGAAATTGCACATGTGCGCGTTAAAAAGGAGAATGGTACAAGGCAGTTTGGGGCGAAGTTGATTTAATAAGCCCTTTTGTAGTAAAATCTATCAAAATTATAGCAAGGCATTTTAATGGACAACTTAGATGAAGTTTTAAAAACTCATAAACTTACGCAAGATGATTATACACATATTAAAAAGATTTTAGAAAGAGAACCAAATCTCCTAGAAATTGGTATCTTCTCAGCCATGTGGAGTGAACACTGCTCTTATAAATCAAGTAAAAAATATCTTAATGGTTTTCCAACGGAAGCTCCATGGGTTATACAAGGGCCAGGGGAAAATGCTGGTGTTATTGACATCGGTGATGGTATGGCTGCTGTGTTCAAGATGGAGAGTCATAATCATCCTTCATTTATCGAGCCTTATCAAGGAGCTGCGACTGGAGTTGGTGGGATTTTAAGAGATGTGTTTACCATGGGTGCAAGACCAATTGCCAACATGAATGCACTTCGGTTTGGAAATGT
>JAOZKZ010000087.1 GCA_029935075.1 Campylobacterales bacterium | reverse complement strand
CTTTTAAAGCACTACAAATATTTAAAAATCCCTGTCCAAAATTCTCTCGTCTATGTCCCGTCACTAAAATCAATCTTTTTGACTCATCTGGAACATAACCTTTTTGAGAAATATTCTCAAAAAGAGTAGATGAAAGTTTAGAATCAGACTCAATTTTAGATACAACACTCAACAATGCATCAATCACAGTATTACCTGTCACGATCATATTTGAAACATCGACATTTTCTTTTAAAAGATTAGCACCACTTACCTCAGTCGGAGCAAAATGATAAGTTGCAAGTCGTCCTGTAACTTGACGGTTTCCCTCTTCTGGCCATGGAGAGTAAATATTGTTCGTTCTAAGGCCCGCTTCAACATGTCCTACTGCAATTTGTTGATAAAATGCTGCCAATGAAGTTGCTAAAGTTGTCGTTGTATCACCATGTACTAAAACAATATCAGGTTTTGCCTCTTCAAGAACACTTTGAAGTCCTAAAAGGATATTTGATGTTACCTCATAAAGAGTCTGACCGGGCTTCATGATATCAAGGTCATAATCAGGAACAATTTCAAATAAATTTAAAACTTGATCAAGCATCTCTCTATGTTGTGCTGTAACACAAACAATAGTTTCAAAATCTTTTGGATGCTTTTGGAACTCTTTTACTAAAGGAGCCATTTTTATAGCCTCTGGTCGTGTTCCAAAAACAAGCATAACTTTTTTCATTGTCCTACTTTCTCTTCATTTCCCACTCATAAGCGGTTTTACAGATAAGTTCTAAATCATTATATTTTGGAGTCCATTTCATCGCTTCTGTTATCTTGGTATTGTTTGCGATAAGAGCCGAAGGGTCACCCTCTCGTCTTCCTTGCATCTCAACTTCAAAATCATTACCACTTACTTTTTTCATCATGTTGATAACTTCATAAACCGTATACCCTGCTCCATATCCACAGTTAAACAAATCACTTTGTCCACCATTTTCAAGATAGTTCAAAGCATCTATATGTGCAGTTGCTAAATCCTCTACATGGATATAATCTCTGATACATGTTCCATCTTTTGTAGGATAATCATCTCCAAATATCCACATTTTTTCTCTAGCTCCTGATGCAGTTTCTGCTGCCACTTTTACTAAAACCGTAGCATTTGCAGTATTTTGACCAATTTTTCCATCTACTGAACATCCAGCAACATTAAAATATCTAAGTATCACATGTTTAAACTCAGGATGTGCGATAGAAGTATCTTTTAAGATAGTCTCACTCATCTGCTTACTAGTTCCATAAGGATTTAAAGCACCAGTTGGACTCTCTTCAGTAACAACAATCTTATCACCCTCTTGCTCACCATAAATCGCAGCAGTAGAAGAGAATATAAATCTATTTACATTATGTTTTACACAACATCTTATAACATTTGCCGTATTTGCGGTATTGTTCAAATAATATTTTAGTGGATTAGTGATACTCTCAGGAACAACCAAACTAGCTGCAAAATGGATAACTGCATCAAAACTATTTTCTGCAAAAATTTTATCAATATTATCAAAATCACTCAAATCTGCATTGATAAACTTTCCATAAAGAATTGCATCTTCAAAACCTGTCACTAAATTATCTAAAATAGTAATATTGTGTTTTGTATCTTCACCTAACTGTTTTACAAGATGACTTCCAATATAACCCGCTCCACCTGTCACTAATATATTCATACTTTTCTCCTAAATTTTTATTATTTTACTAAGGTATCAACTAAATCGACCAATTTTAGACTTTGCGTTTCTCGAATAAAGTTTTTTTGTATAAATTCTCTATTTTTTTGAGATACTTGGATATCCTTATCCATGTACTTAGATATAGCAACTTCTAGAAGTTTTGAATCATTAGGATTTATAGCTGTACAATTTTCCAATTTATCTACAAAATTTCTCGCCTCTCCTAAACCTGCATAGATGATAGGCAGACCAGTTGAAGCATATTCATAAAGTTTTGAAGGCATTGCCGCTTTAAATTTTTCATCAAGTTGTGCAAACAAAAGTGAACTAGAGTTATAAAAATCTATCATTTTATCTCGTGGAACTTTTCCAAAAAACTCTACATTTGAAATTTGGTTTTTCTTGGCGTAAGCTTTTAGATACTTATATCTGTTTCCCTCGCCAACTATATTGACTTGAATATCTTTAAGATTTTTTGCTGCATTGATTAATGTCTCTATATTTTGAGCAATTCCAACATTTCCAACATAAGTTATGGTAAATTTTTCATTTTGTACAGCACTCAAGGCACTTAATTCTAGAAAATTTTGCTCTTCTATACCATTGGTAATTTTTGCAACATCATTTTTCCCAACATTGCTTTTTACCCACTCTACTTCATGGTCATTGGTAACAGATACAAAATCAAAAGTTTTCAGCGACTGCTTCATTAGGCTTGAGATATTGAATTTTAATACTTTTGAGAACATAGAACTAGCACTCATATAGTCCCAAACTAAATCACGAATATCAATTATCTTTTTACCGCGAACAAACATGGTAACCATGGGAATAAGAAACATAGAAGGGGCTGTGGTAATTTTTACATCTGATTTAACCCTATTTGATTTTAGTGCTATTTTTCCTGCATACCAAAGCTCATGAAGAGCTCTTGTATAAAACTTCTCTCCATTGTACATGCGTTGATCTACATAATAGATATCAACATTATCTGTAAACTTAACCTTACTGTTTCTCTGTGCTTTTCCTTTTTCTGTTGCACAAATAACATTGACCTTATACTTCTTCTCTAGTTCTTTTACCATAGCCACTACTCTGTTTGTAGCTGCCGTATTTTCTGGTACGAAATAGTAGGTTAAAAAGTTAACTGTTTTCATTAAAAAATAGAACCCCTATAATGATGTTAAAAAATTAATTAAATAATTTAATACTTGTAGGAGTATATTAACATAAAAAACTATTTTTAAGTTTATATTATAAAAAAAATTTGTAAAAAACCGATATAATATTTGATAACAATTTTAAAAGGTAATAAAAATGAACATTTTAATAACAGGCGGTAGCGGTTTTATAGGAACTAGATTGATAGAGAACCTCCTAAAAGAGGGACATTCTATCAAGATATATGATAAACATGTTAGTACAACTTACCCTGATTTTATGGTAGAAGGTGATGTTAGAAACCTTGAAATATTAACCAAAGCATGTCAAAGTATTGATTTAATTTACAATCTTGCTGCTGAACATGCTGACAATGTTACACCTCTTTCCTTATATAAAGATGTTAATGTGGATGGTGCTCAAAATGTTGTTGATGCAGCAAAAGCAAATGGAATAAAAAATATCATATTTACAAGTTCAGTTGCAGTCTATCCGCTAGATGCAGGGGAAAGTAATGAATCACTAGAGCCAGCACCATTTAATGAATATGGCATTACAAAACTTGCTGCTGAAAAGGTATTTTTAAAATGGCAGGCAGAAGATAAAGACAATTCACTATTTATAGTACGCCCAGCTGCTGTTTTTGGTGAGACAAATAGGGGAAATATCTATAATTTGCTCAAACAAATCCATAGCGGAAAATTTGTAAACATTGGCAAAGGTGACAATAAAAAATCTATAGGATATGTTGGAAACATAGCTGCATTTTTAGCCTCTCTAGCAGAGAAAAAAACAACTGTTGATATATACAACTATACAGACAAACCAGATATGACAGCTCGGGAAATGGCTGATTATATACAAAAAGAGCTAGGACGAGAGAAAAAAATTCCAAGTGTACCACTATTTGTAGGTCTTATGGGTGGATATGCTTTTGATATACTCTCAAAAATTACAGGTAAAAAATTTCCAGTAAGCTCGATAAGAATCAAAAAATTTACAGCAGATACTTCGATAGATACAACAAAACTAGAAAACTCAGGATTTAAACGACCTTACACATTGCAAGAGGGATTTACAAGAACGGTAAAGGCAGAATTTTTATCGTAATTGGAAGTCGTGCTTTAGCTAGACCCTAAACTAAAAAGATAGAGATTAGTTCTCTATCTTTTTTACACATGTAATAGAGTAGAGAGTATCACTATAAGATACAGCAACTTTAGAAGTTTTACCATCAGCTAACAACACATAGTGTGACCCTCGAGCATTCGCATCGTTGTTATTTAATAGCGTTGAAGATGGCATAATTGTATTTGGACCGATGATACTATATGATACAAAACCATTCTCTACAATAGATCTAACTTCATTAATATTTGGTAATCTCCATTCACCATTAGGCTGATTATATCCAGCACAATACTGTGAAGCATTACTCTCTATACTATATTTATCTTGTGATATTGGAGACCACATAAGAGATGTACTAAAATCATATGTTATATCAGTAAATCTATCTGTAGATACTACATGATCTGTTTTATTTTCAGGAGCATTTACGCATCTTACTGGATATTTATCTAATATCTCAGAATTAAAAAGCAAACCACTTAATGGTGAAAATATAAGCTGGTTTTCGCCTTCTGGTTTTGCCCAAGAAGTAAGATTTGTATCTTCAAAAGTATCATTGAGCATATTTGCTCCAAATTCTTTATCATAATCTATCAAATTTAGTAACTCATCAGCAGTAGGAACTCTCCAATTTGAATTTTTATTCATCTGATGTAGTATCTCACATCTAAGTTCTGAAAGTAGATACATCTTTGGTTCGGCTAATTTTCCCGTGATATTATTTTCCCATACATTTCCAAAAGGATCTTTTACATAACCGTCATCTGTTTTAACAAAATTTCTCTCCAAACCAGCACTATTATCATCTACACTAGTTTTTATATAGCTCCTTTGTGCAACTCCATCAGATGAAACTGTTTTAAAAACAAGAGTCAAATTTTCACTCTTCCATCCACTATCATCTACAGCTCTTACCAATACATCTTCTGTATTTCCTACACCATTTAAAGCTCTAAAAGTCAATATTCCTGTATATCGAGAGAGTTCAGTGCCACTTGGAACATTTGCTTTATCAACAAACTCAAACCGTGCATTTTCTCTATCACTACGAAGCTTGACATCTTTTTTCATGCCTTCTACTACTAAAATAGTACCGACTCCACTAGCTACTATATCCTTGCTAGGCTTACTAACTGAAGAAGTTCCACCCCCACAACCAAAAAGTAAAAAAGAGGTAGCTAACGAGATTAAAATTTTATTTTTCATGTATTCTTCTTTTTAATAAATTAAGGAAAAATATTCAGCAATAACTTTCATTACTTTATTAAATAAACAGATTTGACAAGAGAAAACTCTCTTGCCAAACTAAATCAATTAAATCCCTTTTACACATGAAACAGAACGCTGTGCATTTTCACCACTATCATAAAATCTAACAACCCATGGCTCACTTCTATCCCAAAATAGCTGAAGACCATAACGCATAGGTAGAGCTCCATCAGTACTATCATTTGAAGCAGTTGAGGAAACAAGAGTCAGATGTTCCCCTCCAGTATTTATAGCTACAATACTACTAGGTACTACACTATCTTCAACAATTGATCTCAACTCATTTATAGTTGGCAATCTCCAACCATCCTCCTCATGTAAACTTCCACCACAATACGCTTCAGCACCTGCTTTTCCATCTTCCGAACTTGCTCTTGACCACTTAAGACCTGTTGTATAATCATATGTTGCACCCGTAGAATCTTTTGTAGAGACTAAATGACTTGTCTCATATTTAGCACCCTTTACACATCTATGTAATAATTCTTGTCCTGCCGTATCTACAGAAGTCATACCAAGACGCGTATCTACAAAATAATTTTTTCCATTTTTAGCTTCAACCCACATATAGATAGCATTCTTCTGAAACTTATCTGGTAACATACTACCATCCAAATAAGGCTTACTATAATCTATGATGTCCAAAAGCTCGTTTAGTGTTGGCAATCTCCAATCTCCCGTACACTTCTCATTTGCACTAGTATAAGTTCTATTAATGATATTACCCGCAGCATCATTATCATTCCATTCTAACCCAGTACTGCTATCTTGGACATTAAATCCTGTACTGTTATCCCTATTATAATCTGTTGCTCTACTAGTAGCCAATATCGCTTGTCTAGTAATATTTACAGCATCGCTCTCAGCGACTACCTCAAAAGTAAAAGTCTCATCTGCACTAGTACCTGCACTATTTTTAACATTTACAACTACATTATAGGTTGCTGGAGTATCAGATTTAAATGTCAAAATTCCATAATTATTTCCATTTTTAGGCTCATCAAACGACGCATCAGCCCCGCCATCATCAACAACTGAAAATAAGCTATTAGGTTCACCAGCTACTATAACATCTTTGCCTGTAGCCATCGTCACAAGCTTTCTATCTCCAGCAACAGCTTTAAAACTCTTAACACTATTTTGTATAGATACAGCCGACTCTATTGGTGTATCATCTTTTTTAGGTGCATCTCCACCGCCACCACAAGCAGTAAAAAGCATTGCAGCCGTAGCCATTGAAATAGTTATATATTTTATATTCATAAAAGTCCTTTTATAATTTTTAATTTTCCATTCATTCTAAACTCTTTTTGCTTACAAACAAATAAAGTTTACTTATAGCTCTTTATTTTACACATGTAAAATAATGTGTCATGTTATGCTCATCAGATATCACACCCGCTTTTGTATTTACACCATCAAGATAGACAGTATAGTATGTATTATTCGAATTTCTATCTTTTGCTGGCGTACTTGACCAAATAAAATAAGTATTTGGATTTGTTGGTGTACCTGATGCTATAGAAGCTGGTATCGTATTTGTATTATAATTTATAATAGACCTAAGCTCATTGATAGTTGGTAAATGCCAATCACCCATTGGCACTTCATTCGCGCAACCACTTACAGCATCAATATGTGTACTTGGAGTATTGGACGCATTAATAGTTGTCCAAGTAAGACCTGTTACATCATCTTTATTACTTGTAAAAGTATGAGCGGTACTATCTTTATCACCATAAACACATAAAACATTATAATCCAAATTATTTCCAGGCGTTGAATCAGTACCATCTGCATGGTTTACAACATATTTATCTGAAGTTAAATTCTCAACCCAAGAGACTTCAACAGCATTAGCTGAATAGTTACTAAAATCACTATCAATCAAAGAGCCAGTTGTTGTTACTTTTGAATAATCAATAACATTTAAAAACTCAGCTCTTGTAGGCATCCTCCAACCCGTTCCTTTCGCTTCACAATAAGTTTTTGCTGCATCATAACTCATTCTTGTAGATACTGTATCATCCCAAAGAAGACCTGATGGATCTTCAAGATTGCCACCTTTTGGTTCAAAATCTTTACCACCTATCGGAGCAACATAACTTGAATTAAATTCATAACTTTCAGTAATAACTGCTTTAACATTAAATGTAAAAGCTTTAGCTGCACTTGCATTACCTGCTTCATCTTTAGCGATAACATTAACAGTATAGCTGTTTTCACCGCTAGAGTTAAAATTTGGAGCATTAAAAACTAAGTTTAATCCATTTATTGCTGCTTCTGCACTATCTTCTGTAAAAGATACACCAGTTTCATTAGCTGTAAGAGATACAGACTTATCTGTCCCTTCATCGATATCAAAACTATAATCAGTATTTGTAAAGTTAGGAGCAGTTTTATCAGCAACAACTCCTGAACTTCCACCACATCCACTCAAAAGAGCTATAGTTGCTACAACTGACCCAAATAAAAAACTTTTTTTCATCATCTAATCCTTATAATATTTTTTAGCATTACAAACTATATCGACACTTTAAAAAATTTCCATATATCGTTTAATTACTAATTAAAAGTATTATATTTTAATTTCCTTTAAATAAAATTATTATATACTTTTCATCAAATCAATTTTATTTACATAAAAGTTAATAAAAATTTAGATTTAAACATTTTTTAATATAAGTCGATATATTCTATATATGAAATTAAAAACAAGGAAAATAAATGTTATCAAACAAAACAGTTCTACTTACAGGTGGTACAGGATCATTCGGAAATGCTTTTATTCAGCGTTTTCTAGATACTGATGTCAAAAAAATTATCATATTCTCAAGGGATGAAGATAAACAAGATCTTATGAGAAATGAGTATAGGAGTTCAAAGCTAAAGTTTGTTCTTGGAAATGTAAGAGATTATGATATCGTTCATGATGCTATGAGACAAGTTGATATTGTATTTCATGCGGGAGCTTTAAAGCAAGTACCCTCATGTGACTTTGCACCACTAGAAGCTGTTAAAACAAATGTTATGGGTACGGACAATATCATCCGAGCTGCAATAGACCATGGTGTAAAAGATGTTATCTGCCTAAGTACAGGAAAAGCAGTTTATCCTATCAATGCTATGGGGCTTTCAAAAGCACTTATGGAAAAAGTAATTGTAAATAGAGCTAGACAGTTAGATGAAGAAGAAAATACAACAACAGTATTAAAATATATCAGATACTCAAATGTATTTGCTACTCGTGGGTCTGCTGTAAATATCTTTACAAAACAGATAAAAGAGGGAAAAGCTATAACGCTTACGCATCCTGAAATGAAAAGATCACTTATGACAGTTGATGAAGCAGTTGAGCTTGCACTATTTGCTATGGAAAATGGAGAAAGTGGAGATCTTTTTGTATATAAAGCAAGAAGAACAACTCTTCAAAATCTTGCAGAATGTCTGTTTGAAGTTTACAATGCAAAAAACAGAACTATAGAAGTTATCGGAGCTAGACATGGTGAGAAAATGGAAGAGACTATTTTAAGCCAAGATGAGCTAGTTCGTGCAATTGACCTTGATTCATTTGTAAGAGTTCCTAGAGATAAAAGGGGTCTTAACTATATGAACAAAGATAGCATAGAAGAGAACAAAAGAAATGACCTCAACCAAGAGACAACAAGACTTGAGATGAGAGTTCCGAGTTTAACACTTGAAGATGTTAGACTAATGATTGATAAAAACTGGGTAAAAGAGTGCGATTTAGAGGATTTAGAAACGCCATCTGGAGAAGCATAATATCAAGAAAGTGGCACTATTAAATGCCACTTTCAAGTTTATTTATATCTTACAATCATCAATTTCTGTCTCTTGATAATCCTGACCAACCATCTTAAAAACACGCTCTTTAATTCCCTTAACAGTAAACCCAAAATGCTCAAACAATTTA
>JAOZKZ010000265.1 GCA_029935075.1 Campylobacterales bacterium | reverse complement strand
CCCTCATGAATAAAAAAATTATAACCTATATCAGCACTACAACAACATGGCAGATAAAAAAGCTAAAAACATATACTAAAGATAGTATTGCTCTTCCTATTCATATATTTAACAAGTTTGATATAGCGAAGTATCGTCTTGAAGAGTTAGAAGTGCTTACACTTCAAGCCAAAGGTGAGTTTTGCGATAGTAAGCTTTTGCTTAGTTATATGAAGTTGATAAACAAAGAAGTTGATTTACCAATCGTTTTTATATTTGAAGATTGTAAAAGTGTCATGATACAAAAGATGATAAAGAACAAGATAAACTTTATCATCATCGATAAGTATCTCTATCTCTCTTTTGCATTGATGAACATCGAAACGACTAAAATCAAAGCTAAAACCTCTATAGCTTCAAAGCTTGACAATGTTAGTAAACTTCTCTTAGTGGCATATCTATCAGGTCAAATAAAGAGTATGACTACTGGAGCAGAGATTGCAAAAGCTCTTGATAAACAAGCTATCGTTATCAGTAAAGCTTTACATGTCTTAGAGGGTTTAGAGTATATATCTTTTAAAAAATCTGGACGGCAAAAGTTGGTTAGTTTTATAGATAAACTTCAGATATGGCAACGAGCAAAATATGAACTCTACACACCTATAAAGAAAAGAGTTTTTACAGACTCAAAGATAGATAAAAAACTATTTGTAAACTCTGGTATAACAGCTCTTTCAAAACTCACAAACTTAGCTAAAGAGCCTATAGAGACTCTAGCCATCTACAAAAGAGAGTTTAACAGTATAGAAGATAAACTTCATCTAACAGATAAAGAAGAGGCTCATTTGAAGATAGAAGTGTGGGACATAGACCCAAAACTTTTATCTGTTGATGGCAAGGTAAATCCTCTCTATCTCATCATAAACTTTATACATGAAGAGGATGAGAGGGTGAACATAGCTTTAGAAGAGTTGGTTACAAAGCATGAAGAGTTAAGTTTTTTAAAGGAAGAGATGCATGCATGATATCGTTGGACTAGAGCATTTTGGTAAGTATTTTTCAGATTTTAAAGAGGATTTTATCATCATTGGTGGTGTGGCAACGGTTGTGCAACTTCAACAATTGGGGTTTGATGCTAGAGTGACCAAAGATATAAACATGGTTATCGTCTCTCATCCAAACTCTGACTTTAGCCAAAAGCTAACCACCTATATACAAAAAGGTGGCTACACGATACAGCATAACCAAGATTGTCAATACTCTTTTATCGTTTTTTAGAACCAACAGATAAAGCATTTCCTTTTCAGCTAGAACTATTTGCTGAAAATTTTGACCTACTGGAACTTCTTCCAAATCAACACATCATCCCCATCGACAAAAGTGACATCATACACAATCTATCAGCGATACTGTTAGATAAAACCTACTATGAGATGATAGTAAAAAATATCGATATATTAGAGGGTCTACCAGTAGCAAGTCCTGCCGCCATCATCTTTCTCAAAGCAAAAGCATATAGAGAAATCCTTGAAAGAGAAGGCAGTAAAAGAGAGATAAAAAAACATATGAACGACATACTAAGACTCTCTATCACTCTTGTTGGAACTTATAAAGAAGAACTTGATGGACAAATCAAAACAGATATAGTATCTGTCATAGCTGTTATCAAAACTTTTGATGACGCTCAGATAAAGAGTGTGATGAAAGGTTGAACACTTATGAGGTTGTGAAGATTTTAGAGGATTATTTTAAACTTTAAAAGGGATAGGTACTATATAAAAAGCTAGTATACTAATCTTTTCACATCTTTTTCTGCTCCCTACATAGTATTGGAAAATAAAAATTTCCAATAGCGATAAAAACTGAAAAATGGGTGGTAATAGGGTGGGAAACTATAAAAGTAATTTTATATTTATTGGGTTAAAAGCCTAAATATAGGGGTTTAATAGCTATTTAGAATGGTGACCCGTAGGGGATTCGAACCCCTATTGCCGGCGTGAGAGGCCAGAGTCCTAACCGTTAGACGAACGGGCCACAATGTAGATATTGTTTGTTAGGACGGTGGGATTATAAGAAAATATTGCTTTATTTAACTTGAAAATGATAATGGACGATATAGAAATATACCAACTCCTCACAAAGGCTTATCATGTACAAGTGCAAAAACTGTGGCGGACCGCTTGATGGTATCATTTGTACTTACTGTGGAGTGAGAAATGAAGTGGATTTAAAACATCGTTATGAAGTTCACAAAGAGACTGAGAGAGTTTGTCCAAACTGTGAAGTTTTTCTTGAAACACTTATAATTGATGAGAATGAAGAGCTTTATATTGAGCAATGTAAACATTGTTATGGAATCTTTCTTGACTATGGTGAACTTGAAGCAATTATGGAGCGTGAAATTGTCAAAAGTGATAGATATGATTTTGAAAAAGTGCGTCAAATTCTTGATAATCCTATCGTCAAAGAACAGAATATCAAATACAAAAAATGCCCTGAGTGTCGTACTATGATGTCAAGATTAAACTATAAACAAAAAAGCGGTGTGATTATGGATAGATGTATTCGTTGTGGATATTGGTTGGATGCTGGAGAGCTTCGGCAGATTATGGAGTGGTCAAAACTATCAGGTATTCAAGATTTTGCACCCTCTTTTGGAGAAGAGGTTACATTTCAATCGAAATCAACTTTAACTTTGACTAGACCTATGCAAAAAAATTATCTTGAAGAGAGATTTGAGCCTTTGGACTTTTTGATAGAGGGTTTTATGAAATTTCTTTACAGAGGATAAGCTAGTTTCTTCTTTTATACTCGTC
>JAOZKZ010000264.1 GCA_029935075.1 Campylobacterales bacterium | reverse complement strand
ATACCTAATGCTGTTATAATAGGGGCTACTACAGATGGAGAAATTTGTAATGCAACTGTGAGTACGGACAAAGTAGTTGTCTCTATTTCCACTTTCAAAAAGACAACGCTCTCATCTCATACAAACAGAGGCATAAATAAAGAAAACAGCTATTTTTATGGTGAAAAACTCGCTCATTCATTATCCAAAGATACAAAAGCGATGATTATTTTTGGTGATGGTTTAAATATAGATGGTGATGCTTTTTTGGAGGGTGTTTCATCAGTAAATTCTGATGTTGCAATATCTGGTGGTCTCGCAGGTGATAATATGGCATTTAAAGAGACTTTTGTTATGTGTAATGATGGTGTTTTAAAACATGGTATTGTCGCTGTTATGCTTGAAGGAGAAGAGCTTATAGTCAACACAGACTATAAACTAAACCTTATGTCTATTGGTAATGAACTAAAAATTACACATGCTCAAAAGAATAGAGTTTATACGATAAATAATAAAAAAGCCGATGAAGTATATAGACATTATTTAGGAGAAGAAGTTTATAAAGCACTTCCCGTAGGAGGGTTTGAGTTTCCTCTTGTTTGTGAAAAAGATGGAATGCAAGTTGCAAGATCTGTGGTGGCTAGGCATGAAGATGGTTCTATAGAATTTGCTGGAAATATAGATATGGGTCTATCTTATAATATCGGCTTTGCAAGTGTCAATACACTGTTGCAGGATATGAATCAATCACTTGTTCCTTATGAAAATAAAGCTGTTGAAAGTTTATTTGTTTATTCATGTATGGTGAGAAGAAGATTTTTTAAAGATTATATTGATGATGAAACTTCTCTACTTACAGCACTTGGACCTGTTAGTGGATTTTTTACATATGGAGAGTTTTATAAAAATGAAAAAAACTGTGTTATGTTAAATCAAACGATGACAACATTGGCACTATCCGAATCGGCAAAGGCAGTTTTACCTAAACAAGAGTGCATACCAAAAACATACGATAGCACATCCACACTCGTAGCACTACACCACTTAATCAGTGTTTCCAATCGTGAGTTAAAAGAGTATAAAGATAAGTTCAATCATTTGGCTTATTATGATAATTTGACATCTTTAGCAAATCGTGAAAAATTAAAAATGAAATTTGATGAAGAGTTAGAACAGATTAAAGTAACAGGAAATATTTGTGCTTTTATATTTTTAGATTTAAATAGATTTAAGTCTGTCAATGATACTTATGGGCATGAAGTAGGAGATAAACTCTTAAAAATGGTCTCAAAGCGTTTACAAAAATCGGTGCGTGAAGAGGATGTAGTTTCAAGAGTTGGTGGCGATGAGTTTATTATTTTACTCAGACAAATATCACAAGAAGATACATTTAAAACTTTAGATAGCATGTCCACTAGAATTGTAAATGTTTTAGAATTACCATTTCAGATTGATGGTATACATATAGAAATATCTACGAGTATTGGCACCTCTTTATATGGTTTACATGGTAACAATATGGATGATTTAATTAAGTTTGCAGATAAAGATATGTATGCAAACAAAAAATCAAAATCTAGGAGTGAGCCACAAAAGCTTGTTGAAGAAATGGAGTTATAGTGTTGTAGCTCCTTTTGCATGATATGATAATTTTGCTATTATCATAAAAATTATCTCTAGGATACCCATGCAAGACTTACTCACCCTTTTAAGCTCAAAAACCTCACTAAACCAAACACAAATAAAAAATATACTCTCCCTTATCAAAGAAGGTGCAACTATCCCTTTTATCGCAAGGTATCGTAAAGAGATGACTGACGGTGCAACTGATGAACAACTTCGGGATTTTGATGAGATTTATACTAGTGTTAAAAAAATGGTTGATAGACGAAATGAAATTATAAAACTACTAAAAGAAAAAGAGTTGTTTAATGAGAAACTACAAATACTTTTAAATCAAGCTAAAACCATCACAGAACTTGAAGATATATACCGTCCCTTTAAAGAGAAGAAAAATACTAGAGCTTCTATAGCTCTAAAACAAGGGCTTGAACCTTTAGCAAACAGACTTCAAAGTGCAAGACTAAGCGAGGCAGAGCTAAAACAAGATGCAAAAAAGTTTGTAAAAGGAGATGTTAAAAGTATTGATGAAGCTATAAAAGGGGCACAAGACATCATAGCAGAGCGTTTTTCTGATAGTGCAAAAGAGCGTGAAGTTTTAAGAAATTTGATGCTCTCACATGGCTCTATTGAAGTAAAATCGGCAAAAGGTTTTAATGAAAAAGGTATCTTTTCAAAATATAAAACACATAGTGAAAAAATTGCCTATATCCCATCACATAGGTATCTTGCTATTATGAGAGGTGTAAGTGAAAAAGAGTTAAGTTCTAAAATCACTATCGATACAGATAGGTATCTTGACACCCTTTATCGATACAAGATAAAAAAAGATGCAAACAGTTCTAAAACTCTTCTTTTTGAAGCGTATAAAGATGGTTTTAAAAGATTACTTTTCCCCTCAATTGAGCGAGAAGTTCACAACATTTTAAAAGAAAAAGCTGACCGTGCTGCAATCTCAGTTTTTGGAAAAAATCTTACGCAACTTCTTATGACTCCACCTATAACTAAAAAAATTCTTTTAGGCGTTGACCCAGCATTTAGAACGGGATGCAAACTAGCAGTAATAGATGAAAATGGCAAATACTTAGACCACGGGGTGATATACCCAACAGAACCAAAAAATGATTATGAAGGTTCCAAAAAAAAGATACTTTCACTTTTGAAAAAATATGATATTTCAGGTGTTGCTATCGGAAATGGTACGGGTTCTCG
>JAOZKZ010000086.1 GCA_029935075.1 Campylobacterales bacterium | reverse complement strand
AGTAAGGATAAAAGTATTTTTGTTTTTATCTTTGAAACTGTATCAAAATAGTCATAAGCTGTATGATTTCTAAGAAACTCATGCTCTTTTTTGATAGCAATATCAATGTCACTATATACATTTTGTTGATTGGTTGCAAAACTTCCAAAAAGAGCTATTTTTTCAATACCATGTTTTTTTAATTCTGGTTTTATCTCTCTAAGATAGTTTAAAATTGTCTCTTTTGTTGTTTTCATGGAGGCATTATACCATGAAAGAGAAATTATAAAAAAACCTAGAGATGGGCTTCACAATAATTTAATTTTAAGTACTGAAAAAATAGCTTTTTCAGCTACTTTTTTAGGGTTAGGATCTTTGAATCATAAAGCTTTTTGAATTAACTAGTTAGTCCTGCAAACTTTATAATCCAAATCTTACCCCCATTATAGCTTTTTTAAGTAGCCAGTTACTATTTGATTTGGTATTATTCTGATGATAATCTGATATTATCAAGAGCCATATTACCACCTGAAGTGATATATGATTTAATCATAAGGATTTTATTTCCCGGTTCTAAGATTTCTAGTTTTTGCTGTAAATCAATTTTTACATACTGCTGTTTGTTTTTAAAGACTAAATCTCTGGTAATCGGGTAAACTAACTCAACCCAATTTTCACTATATTCAGTTTTAGTGGCTTGAAAGTTTTTATTTCCATACCATACACTCATAAGTATAATTCTCTCACCTAGTAGTGTTTGTGCACGAACTCCAAAATCAAAACATGCAGCTCCTCCGCCCCAACTATAATAAGGGTGGATATCTGCTTGTAATACCTTTTGAACTGCATTATCCCAATAAGAACCATCACTATTTTTAAATTCGTATAGCGTATGGTTGACCATTTCACCATTGACATTTCTCCAATCATGTGGAACATAAATCACTTTATTACCATATAAAGTACGGTTTTCTACCTGCTTACTGCCCTCAAGAGTAGTCCATCCAGCAGTTGTTCCATCTCCAGCATCTTCATAAACTGTATCTTGAAGTGCTTGATATGTGACACTTATGGCTGTAGTTGCTTTTACCTCTAACGAGTCGTTAAAAAATGCTCTCACATCATAATTTCCTGCTGCAATTCCACTCAACTCCAAGTTACCATTTTTTATGCCAGCAGTTCGTTTCCAAATAACAATCTTGTTCATATCATTTTCAGAACCTGCTGGAAAAATTCCAACCCAATCTTGACCATTTCCAAGCATATCTGCGAGTGTAACAGTAATCTTTTCTCCATTGATATAAGTTGTTTTATTGGTAGTTATCGTAGTATGAAGTTGTTTCTCTACAACGCTAAAATCATCGGTTGCCAAAACCGTATAACTGTTGTTTAAAAACGCTCTTGCTTGGTATTCCCCTATAGGAAGTGCATCAAGTGTGTACTCTCCATCTACTACAGTTCCATCATGTTTCCATGTTAAAACATTTGCCCATGTACTCGCTTTATCTTTCTCAAAAACACCAATCCAATCTCCTGCAAGTAGTGGCATATTAGCAAGTGTGACCACGATAGGCTCACCAACATCATATTGCGTTTTAGTTGTTGTAATCGTCGTATTATAGGCTTGATCTGCAACGCTAAAATCATCTGTTGCTAAAACAGTATAACTGTTGTTTAAGAAAGCTCTTGCTTGATATTCCCCTGCTGGTAAGCTATCAAGTGTATAAGTATCATCTACAACTGCTCCATCATGTTTCCAAGTTAAAACATTTGCCCATGTACTCGCTTTATCTTTTTCAAAAACACCAATCCAATCTCCTGCAAGTAATGGCATATTAGCAAGTGTGACCACGATAGGCTCACCAACATTATATTGCTCTTGGCTTGTTACAATAGTAGTATTATTTACAGCTGCTTCTACTTTAAAAGATATCTTTGTAAGAAGTTGATAGCTGTTATCTAAAAACACTCTGGCTTCATAATCACCTACAGCAATACCATCAAGATTGTAGGTACCATTTGCAACTTGACCATCATGTTTCCATGTTAAGATATTTGCCCAATCATTTGAAGCATCTTTGGGATAGACACCCACCCAATCACCACTGTTTCCTGGCATATCAGAGAGGGTTATCTCTATAAATTCTCCCGGTGTATAGCTCGTTTTATTTAATGTAATCGTAGCTGCCAATAGTGAAATTGAGATAAAAAGTTGTAAAAATATTATTCTTAATATCATGACATATCTCCTGTTGGCATCATCAGCCCATTAGTAGTAAAATCTTGTAGCGTTTTTTGTACCTCTTCAACTAAGCTATTATTGTCATACAGCTTGATAGAAACATACATTTTTCTTACAACATCAATCTCTATCTTCATACTGTTGTGTTGTATACTCATCTTCTCAACATGTTCATTGAAAGGAGTAACCGCTGAAATTGTAAAGGTATCTTGTTTAGATCTTGTCTCTTTACCTGGAATTGACCTTGCTTTATAATCCTCTAATGAATCTGCACTTGCTGAAACTTTGATAAGTGTAGATTGGCGTTGAAAATAGTATTGTGCTAAGTCAATGTAATTGACTTTTGTGATAGATTGTTTTTTCTCTTTTTCTGGTAGATTAGTGGTTTTATCACTATCCCCTCCACATGCTTGAAACGTGACCAAAAGTAGTGCCGTAAAAAATATACGACTATAGTGTGTTGACATAAATTTTCCTTTATAAGTATTGAAATCTACATAAGATATCGACTTATAAGGCTTTTTCTTTAGTGATGCTTTTTATAATAATTTTTGAATAGAAGATAATAGTAACCAGTGTAAGCATCAGTATAAACTTTTCAATTACCGTTGCAGTTGGTGCACCACGAAATACAAAATATCCAAAAGTTAAACTAATAAAATAGATATAGATAAGAGCTGTTTTAGATTCTTGATAAAAAGAGATAAAAATCTTATACAAATACCCTCCAAATAGACCATAGAAAAAAGAGCCTATAAATACTCCAATAACATTGAGTGAATAAGAGAAAAAACCAAGGATACCAGGAAGAATTTGTTCCGCTTTCATCCCCAATAGTACTTGAGTATTGACTTCCATTAAATTTTCAGGATCTTTGATGCCTAGCAGCTCATTGGGAAGTAGTGCAAAGAAGGCATAAAATATATCTACAAAATATCGAAACTCTATATCCACACCACTTCTCGCTAAACTTGCCTCAAGAGATACGATAGGATGGGTAAAGTTTGAAATAATCGATGTTTTATCTTGCTCTAAAAGCTCTATTCTTCCTATAAAGCCATTCCAAAATGCATCAAAGCCATATTTTACCAGATCAGAGATAGAGTTTGAAAGTGGATGCCCAAATTTTATCACTAAAAAAGCTACAAACAAGGCAGGAACTAAGTATTTGAAAAAGTAATTTTTATGATACATTGCGGTGATAATATACAGACCTGCAATCTCAAATATAACATATCCTCTACTTGCATAAATGGCCATAACCAGTAGTGAAAATAGAATTGAAAAGAGTAAAAAAACTATCATAAAAGCTCTATAGTTTTGGTCCTTTTGAAGAAAAACTTTAAAGTATAGATAATAGAGCAGTATTGTATTGAGTGGGAAAAAATGTTGCACAAATGCATATGTGTGTGCAGCTATTGCACTACTTCTATACGCTTTTGCTTGTTCAATCGTCTCTTTTAATCCACCAAACTCATTGGTATATACATACATAATCACAAATAAAAAGAGATATAAAAAAGGTAATAATTTAATAGTAAAATTTGCATTGAATCCTGTTTGAAAAATCAGTCTGTATTTTTGTTTTTGGTTCATAATCAAACTGTATCCGAGTAGAAAAAAGAGATAGGCAGAGAATACAATACTAGAGGTAAAAGGATTTTTGCCATAATATTCATGTCCATAAGGCATATCATCAGCGATAAGGTGTGTTCCATTTAAGATAAGAGCAATTGGCGTAAAAACGTAAACCAAAAAAAAGAAAAAATTAAACAGGGTTATATGATCAATAATAAAATACTTTTTCCTACTGATCTCAAATCCAATGATTAATAGACCAAGTAGAAAATACAGTAGCAAATCAATCAAACTTTTTCCTTAAATACAATATTTTCAATAAATCGACCAAAAAGAAAAAAGATTTAGATTATTTGATTTTTAATGCTCTTATATCAATAAGTTGTTCACCAAAGATGTTTGGATGGGCTAAAATAAGTGGAGTATATCCCCAATTGATAAGCTGTTGAAGTCTATTTAAACTAGGGGTAGACTCTGGAAAGTAGACGATAACTTCTGCATTTGGATTTAAGTAATCCATCAAGTTCGCTCTCCCCTTTATTGGTCCCCTGCCATGAGATACCCAAGGGTTTTGAGGTTGGATAAAAGCAGAAGTTTGTGTATGCAAAAAATCAGATACAGATCCTTCATTGTAAAACTTCATAGTTGGCAATAGTTTTTTCATCTTTCTAAGCCATGGCAGTTGACTCTCTATCTTCATATTCGAATAGGCATCAAGACCTATCTCATTGACACCAAGATATTTTGCAAATGATAGTTCATTTAAATAAAAGTCAATATGCTTTTGATCTTTTATATCAAAGGGGATAACCTCTTTAGGATTCCATGTTAAAGGATAGGGAACTTGCCCAGCACGCCCCCACCACAAACCCAAAGAGATACCGCTATTTTGAAATTTTTTAAAAGCGTTCAAGGACTCTTTTACTTTTTTTGAAGGGACACTCATAAATTGAGGTGGATAATTTGTGGTACACTCCATGTATCCATCATTGTTTGCAATTTTATTTTGTGGACAACGCCAATATTGCCCCGAAGGTGTCCAAATCATCGATCGTTTAAAACCACTTTTTTGTAATTTTTTGATATAGGTTGTGATAAATTTTTGATTTTGATGCTCTGAATTTTCTCCATCCAAACCATAAAGATCAGGTCTTATGTAATAGTTGTAGCCATAAAGATTGTATTTTGAGATATTATTTAAGTCATTATCACAATTAACTTCTTTATCTTGACACTCAAGATAGTTTTCATAAGCAGCACTTCCATAAGAGAGTATGATTCCACTTATTGGGCGTAAATCTTTGGGGACGATATCCTTTTGATTTGCATAGAGGTTATTGAAGTGTTTTTTGTACGGGTAAAGTGTATAGAGCCAATTTTTAGGTTTGGCAAAACGAAGACTTAGGGTTAAGTATAGTGACTCATTTGGAGCAAGTTTTCTATTGGCTATATCTTTATAACTATAACGCCATAAACCATTATGTAGCTTATAGACTCTCATGTGAGGTTCAAGCCTATCTTTTTGATAAGAGAAATTGAGAGAACTACCAACAGAGTATTCTCTATCAGAGGCTACGATAACAGGAGAATAAACTTCTGGATAGACATGATTTTCCCCATTGACATCAAAATATCGATAGTTTAAAAATTCTTGCTCATCAAATCCTCTTTTGTGCATGTACTGAAAGTTAAGCGTATTTAATATCTCTATATAGTTATCTTTTGTTGCATTTTTAAAGGTTAATCCATCGACTGTAAAATCAGGGATATTTTGAGGTTTTAAAGTGGGATTGATAAGAGCGTACTCTATATCCACCCCTCCAATCTTTTTAATTATTTTAAAGTCAATTTTTACGCCACCATGGTTTTTGTCTATAAAAAATTGTTCATGCCTTGTTGATTCTCTCAAAACCAATCCATCACTTCTAGTGACCTTAAAACTTCTATTTTTAAAAATCTCAACTTTTATATCTGTACCATTTTGATAGAGTTTATCAGTATCCGCAGGCAGTAGCGAAGAGATGAGGAAAAAAAAGAGAATGGCTCTCACAGAGATTGGCTAACTTCATGCATGGTTAGACTTTTCATCCCAAACCTTTGTTCAAGCAGTTTATAATGCTTCAGAATCTTAGTTAAAAAAATGATATTCTCTTTAGTGTTTACACCAAAATTATGAGGATGCCACCAAAGATGAAAAAGCTCCCCATTTTGAGCTGCATGGGTCATAGCATCTGTAATCCGTTTTAACCTAAATCCATCCAAAAAAGAGAGTTTAGCAGAGTAGGGTCGTAAAAACCTACTCGCAGGAATATTATAAGGTCTCTGTTTTGCAATCTCTTCAAACTTGTAGGTATGAAATCCTGAAAGATTTACATATGAGTCAAAAATACGAAGTGCTCTTTTTAACGGAGTTTTTTTCGCCTCTTCACTTGCCGCTTCATAGATCCAACCTCTCTCATTTCCACGATAATTGGTGATTCCTGCTTTTTCTATCACTCCAAGATAAGATTCGTTGTATTGATTTCTTGGAAATACCAAAGAGGTAAGTTTGATATCTTTTACCTCTGCAATTTTTTTACAAGAAATCAAGTCAGCATGAAATGCCGCTTCATCTTGTCCCTCTTCAAGACAGTAATAATGCGAAAAGGTGTGTGTTGCCAGCTCTTGATTTGGATAGGATGTAATCAAATCTATGCTTTTTGGTGCAAAATGGTACTCTGTTTTTATTGGGTTTTGCTCCATGTAGCTATAGAGGTTAATTTCATCATCTTTATAGTTTGGAAGCTTTGTAGGATAATACTTTTTAACTTCTTCAACATCTTTACAAAATAGAAATCCCATCGTAGCCCAAGTGACATGGGTATCATACTTTTTAAAAAGTTCTAACATCTCTTCAACGGCGTTTGGCGTGCCATCAAGATGAGCGGCATAACCCTCAACACTTATAACATCACGCATGCCCCAATAGAGTTCAAAATCTAAAGAAATTACAAAAACACCAGCCATGACTACTCCAAATTGTTATTTATACAAGTATATCGTCTATTTTTCATAATCTTAACGATGTCTTCTTCCATTTCGTCTTCGTGATCTATCTCTATCCTTATCTTTGTAGTCTTTCTCTCTTCTTGGTTTTTCTTCAATCATCAATTTTTTAGATTTCAAAGAGTTTTGACAAAAGTTATTTACTTTACTTCTTGCCGCTTCTGCTACCTCTGCATCTGGAAAAAGTTCAGGCAACTTATAAGCAATCCAAAGATAAAGGCTGATTTTTTTAACTTCATCTTCTGCTTGGAGCATCTCTTTTTGGCTTCTTGCAGTTTTTGAGATTGTGATAGAAGGTTTGTATTTGACAATTTTACCATTTAAAATTGAGTTTATATAGTAAAAATAGGCTCTTTTTATGAGAGGTGATCTTGTATTTACTGGGGCTTGGACTAACATGTACTTCTCTTCAAGTGAAAGCTCTTTTTTATCATCAATCATCTTTGCCAACTCTTTCATATATCCAATATTTGCAGCTACAAAAGGACCTGTAAAATTCATATGTCTTGAGAAATAGTCTAAAATTTTATAAAGATTTTGAGTTTTCAAATGCTCTGATAGAGAAAGAATTTGTGTTGTACTTGCTTTTACTTGAAAGGGTGGTTTTATGGTATGAAGAGATGCATGAAATTCGCTTTGAATATGTTTGAGAATTTTTTTACTTGTAGCTCCTATATAGCCATTATCATGATGTCCATATCGTCCTGCTCGTCCAGAGATTTGGATGATTTCATTTGGAGTGAGTGGACGGTTACTTATCCCATCATATTTAGAATCCGCTGTAAAAAGTAGTGTTTTTATGGGAAGGTTTAAACCCATGGCTATTGCATCAGTCGCTACAAGCACAGAACTCTCGCCCTCTCTAAATCGTCTTGCTTCTTCTTTTCGCACTTCTGGAGAGAGGTTTCCATATATCACAGATACTTTATGTTGTTTAGAGAGTCTGCTTTTGATTCTTAGAACTTCTGCACGACTAAAAGCGATAAGCGCAGTCCCTGATTGAATTTCAGCAAATGGTGTAGCTTCGTGCATTACTTCAAGAGGGTTTTTTCTCTTAAATTTTACAACTTCCAAATCCTCTTCTAAATACTCAGCAATTTTCTTTATCGCTTCAAGTGCATTAACACTTCCTGTCATGATAACTTTAGAAGCAGGAGCTCCTACGATTGCATTTACCCATGCCCAGCCACGGTCAACATCTTCTATCATTTGGACTTCATCGATTACGCAAACATCTACATCAAAGTTGAAATTTACCATCTCTATAGTTGAGCAGATATGTCCCGCATCTTCATCTAAACGCTCTTCTTCTCCAGTGATAAGTGAAGTGGGGATATCTTTTGAGATAAGGTATTCATAGTTTTCAAGTGCTAGAAGCCTCAGAGGGGCTAAATAGACTCCACAATCGGCTTCCATAAGCTCTTGCATTGCTTGGTATGTTTTTCCACTATTTGTAGGCCCTACAAAAAAATAGAGTTTTCTCTTTTGTTCTCGTGCTACAGGGTAAAGTGATTTTAAGTCGCAGTTTAAAAGTCGGTTTAGTTTTTCTTGCCATGTTTGATTATTCATGGAGATATAATAGCGAAATAATAGGAAGTGTTGCTTTAGGCATTTTTGCTATTGTCTATATTTCCATCGATATAACTTAATGAACTCATGATAAATATATTTATTACGACCTAGAAGGTCGGGGAATTAAACCTACCTCTGATTAAATAAATTTCTAATTATAAGTAAGCTTACAAATCCAGCCGATATCCAATTCCAGAAATAGTCTCAATAAACTTATGCTTTAACTTAGTCCTAAGATGACTGACAAGTGCTCTACGAGTATTTTCATTTGGATCTTTATCTGGCCAAATCTCACTTTCGATCACATCAATTGATACAATTTGATTTTTACGATGTATAAACAAAGAGAGAAGCTGAGTTTCTTTTTTGCTTAATTTGACAAATTCACCTTTATGAAAAAGTTGTCTGTTTATAATATCAAAGCTAAACTCAGTATCAAAAATAATATTTCCTTTAGAGGAATTAAGTGTATTTTTTTTCAAAGCTATTTTGAGCGAGGCTAAAAGTTCTGGAGTATTTAGTGGTTTTGATAAATAGGCGGAAGGATTAGTATTTACAGCTCTTTCAATTGTTTTTTCATCCATATAGGCTGTCAAATATATTATAGGAATATTTTTATGTTTTAATATCTCTTCAGATGTCTGGATACCATCCATTGAGCCTTTAATATTGATATCCATTAAAATGACAGAAGTATCATATTTACGCATATAAGAGATTGCATCAAGTCCATTGGAACATATTTTAGCAACTGAGTATCCAAATTGTTCAATTTTTTGTGCGATACTATGTGCAATGATACTTTCATCTTCAACAATCAAGACAGAGATATTTTTCATTTTTCAAACCTTATTTTATAGTGCATTCCATTATTATTTTTAACATCTAAT
>JAOZKZ010000263.1 GCA_029935075.1 Campylobacterales bacterium | reverse complement strand
ATTAAAAGAGAAAAACGAAATTATTTATGGATAAAAGGAATTAAATGATTATAAAACTTATTGTTTTAGGGGTTGTGCTTTATGGAGTGTATTTTGTATTTTTCAAAAAACCAAACATGTTAAAAAACAAATATGAAGATAGTGAAACGGTTGTAGAGTGTGAAGAGTGCGGAGTTTATATCAGTACTAAAGAAGCGATTATGAAAGATGGTAAGCAATACTGTTCAAAAGAGTGTGCAGGACTTAAATGATAATTTTAGGGCATGATTTTATAAAGAGTGAACCTTTTTATTTTGTAAAAAAAAGTGAAGATATTGTAAATACTCCTTCAAATAGTATTGTGGTATTTGAGTTTAGCGAGCAAAATTTAGAGCTAAGTGAGCATTGTAGAGATGAAAATGTCTCATTTGCAATTATTGCTGATGTGGTTAGAGCTGTACTTTTTGCTAACTCACTTGGAGCAGGTTTTATCATTTGTGATAAAAAGCTTGCACCAAAAGCACAAAAGTTAGCTGATGAGTATATGTTTGATGCGAAGATTTTACTTTATGCTACCAATGAAGCCGACCTAGAGTGGGCAGCTGATTTGGGAATTGATGGCATATTATTTGAAAAAGGAATAGATTATGGAAGTTGTTAAAACTGGAGTTTTATTGACAGTTATGACTGTTTTATTTGTCTGGATTGGTGGTATGATAGGTGGGCAAATGGGCATGTTGGCTGCATTTGTTATCGCTGTGGGGATGAACTTTTGGAGTTATTTTAACTCAGACAAAATGGTGTTGAAAAATTACAATGCTGTTGAGGTAAGTGAAAATCAAGCAAAAGGTCTTTATGACATGGTTCGAAGGCTCAGTGAAAAAGCGGGTACTCCGATGCCAAAAGTTTATATCATACCTGACCATGTACCCAATGCATTTGCAACTGGGAGAAACCACTCAAATGCAGCTGTGGCTGTAACTGAGGGACTTTTAAAAATTTTAAATGATAATGAAGTAGAGGGAGTTTTAGCTCATGAGATGAGTCATGTTAAAAATTACGATATTTTGATAGGAACAATTGCAGCTACCATGGCAGGAGCGATAGCTATGCTTGCAAACTTTGGTAGCATGTTTGGTCGAGGAAGTGGGAGTAGACCAAATCCTATAGTTATGTTGGCTCTTATCTTTTTAGCACCGATGGCAGCTTCTATCGTGCAGATGGCAGTAAGTAGAAATCGTGAATTTATGGCAGATGAGGGTGCTTCAAAACTTACAGGGCATCCAGAGTGGTTACAATCAGCTCTCACAAAACTGGACAATTATAGCCGTGGTCATCATGTTATGAGAGATGCAACACCAGCGACTGCACACATGTTTATCATAAATCCTTTTTCAGGAAAAGATGTATCTTTTAAGGCACTTTTTTCTACACATCCAAAGACGGAAGATAGATTGGCAAGGTTAGAAAAATTGAAATAATTTTTGGGAATAGTATTTGCTTAGTTAGTTAAAATTAGGAGTGCTCTTTTGATTAAAATACTGTTTATTTTCATATCTTTTGCCTTGATATTTATTGCATGTGAAAGTTCTGAAAAAGAGATATTGGTACTCCCTGAAGTAGAAAAACTTGTAGTACCTGAAAATGATGGAATTTATTTTGGTGCATTTGCCAACTTTGGACATAGTGAACATGATGTAACTCAAGAGAAAATAACAGATTTTGAAAATTTAGCAAAAAAGAAATTAGCTTGGGTTTATATTTCAAACAACTGGGGTGAGGGGATAACCTACCCAAAAGATGACATACGCACTATATGCAAAAGTGGCTCAACTCCATTTATAAGAATGATGCCAAGAAGTGATAACAGACAGACCGATCAAAGTGAAGATACTAATTTTACTATGCAAAGAATTATAGATGGGGTTTTTGACAAAGAGTTAAAACAGTGGGCAGAAGATGCAAAAGAAGATAATGTTTCTTTGCTTATTGATTTTGGACCAGAGATGACTGGAGATTGGTTTCAATGGAGTGGTCTATTTTGTGGAGCTGGAATATTGGATAGTTATGGAGATCCAACATATCCTGATGGTCCTGAGAGATTTCGGGATGCTTATCGTCATATCATTGATGTTTTTAGAGAAGTTGGGGTAAAACGTGTCACTTGGTTTTTTCATCCAGATATCCAAAAATATCCAAAAGATGAGTGGAATAGTGCAAAGAATTATTATCCAGGGGATGATTATATAGATTGGATTGGGCTTAGTGTCTATGGAGTGCAAGGTGAAAAATGGGGTTGGGTTACTTTTTCAGATACTATTGAAAAATGGTATGAAATACATATTAAAGATATTGTAGGTACAAAGCCGGTTGCTATCCTAGAAATGGGAGTAACTGAAAAAAGAGAAGCAAAAGATTTTGAAAATATATTAGATAGAGAAGTGATAGAGAAATTAAAAGATGATTGGAAAAATGATGGAACTAAAAAAGAGTGGTTGGAAGATGCATTTGCCACGATTATCAATAACCCATATATAAAGTTTAATGCACTTACTTATTGGCATGAGAGTTGGACTAGACCAAGTGGTGTGGAGTCTAAACTTAGGATTGATTCTTCTGCGGAGAGTTTGGAAACTTTTCAAAGGCTTATTAGTAATCCAAAGTTTGTTTCTAAAACGGTTTTTTCAGAGACTCCGTGATATAGTAAGGAAAAAATCAAGGTGGATTTGTGGATTTTACAGGTTTTCCAAAAGAGAGTATTGCTTTTCTAACTTCCATCCGTGAAAACAATACAAAAGAGTGGTTTGAAGCCCATCGTGATGAGTATGAAAAACTTATCAAAGAGCCAAGTGCTGC